>JAOZQN010000277.1 GCA_029932195.1 Bacteroidales bacterium
TTTGAGTTTACTCCTGTAAATGAGTATTTTAATAATTTTGTATAACGCAGAGTTTAGAGTTTTTAGGAGTGCCCTAAACTTCAATACCAATTATTAAAATGTCGTCTAATTGTTCGTGTTTTTTGTGTTTTGTTGTAGTCCATTCAGTAAATTCATTTTCAAGTTCTTGCATTTGTTTTTGCATTGACATGTTTTGAATTTCAAGTAATTTCTTCTTAAAAGTTTTACTCTTGTATTTTTCGTTGTTTTCACCTCCAAATTGGTCTATAAAACCATCAGTAAAAATATAAAATCTATCATTTTTATATATTTTTAATTCAATATTTACAAAAGGTCGTTCTTTTATATAAATCCCAATTGGTTGGTGGTCTGCTTTTATTTCAGTTAATTTATTATCGTAAATTTCAAAATCAAACTCTCTTATTTTCTTTTTCTTAATGGTTTTTTGTTCTTCTTCTGTAAGTGTAATTTCTTTATTTCTAATAATATAAAGAGGATTGTGTGCACCTGAATATTGCAAAATATTTGTTTTTTTATCTACAACACAAATTGCAATATCCATTCCATCTTTGGACGAATTATCGTTATCGGATTGTTTTAGCGATTTTTTAATTTCAGCTCTTAGTTGATCTAAAATTTCATTTGCTTTTAAATTATGGTTTTTATTAATAATCTCGTTAAGCAACGACATTCCGAGCATACTAACAAAAGCTCCGGGAACTCCATGCCCAGTGCAATCAGAAGCCACCACAATTAAATTATCATTCTCTTCTATTTCTTTTATCCAATAAAAATCACCCGAAACAATATCTCGTGGTTTGTTAATTATAAAATGATTTGGAAAATAATTTGCGAGAATTATACTTTCCGAAAGCATTGCATTTTGAATACGACTTGCATAAGTTATGCTGTCTGTAATTTGTCTATGTCTTTGTTCTAAGACATTTTTATGTTTGCTAATATCCTCATTTACAACACGTAATTCTTCGGCTTGTGATTTTAGTTCTTCTTTTTGATTATTCAACTTATTATTTTGCTTCAAAATATGTTTTCTGTGTGTGTTTAAGCGTTTATTTACTCTAACAGAAATAATTAGAAAAATTATTATTAATATTAAAATAATCCCAAAAAGGACAAAAATGAAATTCATAAATTGCCTAACAGCCTTATTCTTATCCAGTTCTAATTGTTGTTTTTCTTTTTCGCTTTCTAACAGAGCAATTTCTTTTTGTTTTTTTTCAGCATCAGCCTCTTTTTGTTGAAGTTCTAAATCTCTTATTTTTTTATCAGATTCTAATGCTTCTATTTCTTTTTGTTTTTTAATTGCCTGATTTTTTTGTTGCTCCATTATTAGAGCGTATTTTTGTTGCAAAAGCTCAGCTTTTTGTAATTCTTGGTCTCTTCTGAGTAATTCATTTTCCTTCTCTTTTTGCTCATTTTCAAGACGATACTGTTCTAACAACATGTTTTGAATTTCCTCTTCGGCAAGTTTTAATTTCAGTTCTTCTTCCGATTTTTCGAGTTCATTTATTTTTCTGGTTAGTTCTTGTTCATTAATTTTATTTTCCAGAAATAAAGAATCTCTAATTTTCAAATATTTTTTATAATATTCCAAAGCGTTTTCATAATCATTTCCTGATTGTAGAATTTGAGAATATGTATGATAACAATTTTGCAAAACAGCTTTATTGTTTGATTCTTCTGCATAAGCGATAGATTCTTCGCTATACAATGCAGCATTATGCAAATCACCATTTTGGTAATATACTAATGCTATTAAATTTGATATTTTAGCTTTTTCTTCTATGTTGTCTTCGTAAGTCCAATTTTCTTCAGATATAAGCAAATATTTTATAGAGTTCTCAAAATCTCCAATATTCTGGTAGCAAATTCCTATATTTGTGTTAGTTATTGCAATAATTTCTTGCTCTGCATTTATTTCTTTCTGATAAATTAAAGATTCTTTAAAAGATTTTATAGCCTCGTCGTATTTTTTTAATAAAACATAATTATATCCTATATTATTTAAAGTCAAAGCTATACCTTTTTTGTTTTTTTGTTTACGGTATAAATTATTAATTAAAATATTATTTGTTATTGCTTCTTTATAATTGGCTTGTTTTTTATTTACAAAAATAATTTTTTCTATAGATTTTATAATTTTGCTTGTATCTTTTATAATTTCCGAAACTTTTCTCATTTCGGTATAATAAATTAAAGCAGTATCATATTTTTGAATATTGAAATAAGAATTTCCTGCATAATGCAAAAGTTCATAGTTCTCAGTTTTATTTTGTGTAATAAGTTTTATTTCAATTGCTTGTTTAAAATATTCACCAGCTTTTTCGTAAGCATTTATTTTAAAATAAATAAAGGCTATTTGAGTATAAATTGCAGAAAGTTTTTCTTTGTCATCTGTTTTTTTATACGATTCTTCTGCCCGTAAATAATATTTTAGAGCATAATTATTTTCATTACCCATAGAATATATATTTCCTGCGAGCAAAAAGCATTCTGCTTCTATTTTAGGATTAGTATTTAAACTCTTTATTTTCAATGCTTTATTAATATTTTTAACAGCTAAATCATATCTACTATTCTCAAAGTTCTGCTTAGCCAATTTTTTATATTGTATAGCATCTTGAATAGTATTTTGTCCAAAAATACAAGTTTGGATAAAAATAAATATAATTAATATTAATGTTTTTTTGCTCATTTATGGAGTTGTCGGTTTTTTGAGTTATTGAGTTTTCGTGTGAGTTATCGGATTATTGATTTTTTGCTGATTATAACGTATTTTGTTGAAGTTTGTATAAGTTTCTGATTTTCATGTCTTTGTGAAAGAGCCACCTAGAACAAAGGAAATGAAAGACTTATAACAAAGATACAAAAATAGAAATAATGAGCAAAGAAAATCATAAAACAATTGTTTTTTTTGAGAAGTCTTATTACAAAGAAATAATTATGGATAAGGAAAAATTTAAAAGTTGTGTCCACTCCGACAAGCATCTTTTAGCCAAACTCGGCGTTGGATACAGATTTTAAAATCCTCATTTACAACGAGTGCAATGAGACATGCTCATTGTGGTTATAAAATTGGTATCCGCCTTGATTTTGGCAAAAATACACTTGTCGGAGTGGACTCAACTTTTCATAATAACATTAAAAAGTAGAGGAGTATAATGTAAATTATGTAGTTTTATCTTTTTCAATGTTTTTTTGTAACAATTCCTTAATAATTTGACAACTTGATAGCTTTTAACTCTTTAGGAGTTTCCTACAATTATTACAAGAATAATTTGTCTTTTTATTCTTTTTCTTACCATTCTTTTTTACATTTGCTCCCTAACAATTAGGATATATTAGAGTTGTTTTTTATGAAAAATATCTTTTTTAAACCTAATAATCAAATAAATATATACTACCAGCTTTTTAATAAACATAAATAAAATGATTGATTTTGAACTTGCCTTAGACATAATAACTTCAAGTGCTACTACACTTGGTAGTGAAAAAATTAGTTATAAAGACGCTGTTGGTAAAGTGTTGTCGGAGAACGTTTTATCGGATATTGACATGCCTCCCTTTAATAAATCAGCAATGGACGGATATGCTTGCAGAAAAGAAGATTTACAAAATGAGCTAGAAGTAATTGAATTAATACCAGCAGGTTGTAGTCCAACAAAGGAAGTTTTAAAAAATCAATGTTCAAAAATAATGACGGGTGCACCAGTTCCTATTGGTGCTGATACAGTAATAAAGGTGGAAGAAACTGTGCCAGTTACAGAAAATAGCATAAAATTTACAAAAGCAAATTCCAAGTTTAATATATGTTATATTGGAGAAGACCTGAAAAAGAACGATTTAGTATTAAAAAAAGGCTTAATAATTAAAGACAAGCATATTCCAATTTTGGCATCGGTTGGTGCAGTAGAAATAGACGTTTACAAAACACCAACAATAGCAATTATTGCCACAGGAAACGAATTGGTAGAGCCTGAAAATCAGCCAAGTCCTTCTCAAATAAGAAATAGTAATGCACATCAAATGATTGCCCAAGCAAAAAGCATGGGACTTAATGTTATCTATATAGGAATTGCCGAAGATACTCTTGAAAGCACAGAAAAATTTTTACTGGAAGCAGAAAAAAAAGCCGATATTATTATTGTTTCTGGTGCTGTATCTATGGGCGATTTTGATTTTGTGCCTAATGTATTAAAATCATTAGGAATTGAAATTAAATTTCATGGAATAAAAGTTAAACCAGGCAAAAGAACAGTGTTTGGTTTGGGTAATAAAAAATGGTTTATTGGAGTGCCAGGCAATCCTGTTTCTGCTTTTGTTCAATTTGAAATGCTTATAAAACCTCTGATATATAATATTATGGGAAGTAAATACAAAACAAAACTATATAAATTAATATTAGATGATAATTTTAAAAGAAAAAACTCTGGTCGTAAATCATTTATACCAGTGCAATTAACAGAAAAAGGAACTGTGAAATTAATTGAATATCATGGTTCTGCCCATATAAATTCTTTAACAAACGCAGACGGATTAATGATTATAGAAAGAGGAATAACCGAGATAAATAAAGGAGAAACTGTATATGTTAGACCCATTTAACAGAAAGGTAAACTACCTAAGGATTTCTGTAACAGACAGATGTAATTTGAGATGCACATATTGTGTGCCAGAAGAAGGAATGAAATTGTTGGATAAAAGCGAAATTTTATCATTAGAACAAATATTTGATATTGTGAAAATAGGAGTAGCCAATGGTATTACAAAAGTTCGCTTAACTGGTGGAGAGCCACTTATAAGAAAAGATATTTTAGAATTGGTAAGTAGGATAGCATCTTTAAAAGAGATTAAAGATTTAGGAATGACTACAAACGCCATTCTATTAGACAAATACGCAGAAGATTTAGTTAAGGCAGGACTAAATAGGATCAACATTAGCCTTGATACTATGTCGCCAGAAAAGTTCAAAAAACTTACACGTGGCGGTGATATTAATCAAGTCTTTAAAGGAATTAAGGCAGCACAAAAAGCAGGTTTGCAACCAATAAAAATTAACTGTGTAGTTTTTAAAAATAAAAATGAAAAAGACGCACGAGAAGTTGCCAATTTTTGCAGAAAAAACAATCTTTTTATTAGATACATTCACCAAATGGATTTAAAAACAGGTGAATTTTCTGTGGTAGAAGGAGGAGAAGGAGGAGATTGTAAAACATGCAATAGGTTAAGACTCTTAGCAAATGGAGATATTAAACCTTGTTTGTTTAGCGACATAGCATACAATGTAAATAGCATTGGAACTCTTAATGCGTTTAAAGAAGCAATGATAAATAAACCAAAATCAGGAACAAAAAACCTTTCTGGTAAGTTTTATGGAATTGGAGGTTAATATATAGGTTGCAAGTTTCATGTTCCGCAAAGCGTTGTATATTTGCAACTTGAAACCTGTAACCTGCACCCAACCTCTAAGGAGTTAAAAGTTTAAAGTTATCAAGTTTAAAGTTCGTTCCATTTTTTAAGTAAAAAAACAGTTTCATATAATCATATTAAGCTACTATACAGTCGGGACTTGGATAGCGAAGAGAACTTGTGAACATCTGAAGAAATATATTTTTAACACCTTAGCCCTGCTACCTTTGAGAGTGAGGAGGTAAGGTGTTAATAAAATATATACTAACTTACTAAAATAACTACCAACTATGAAAAGGCTTTTTATTACCACCACCATTTTATTGTTATTAGCAATAAGTAGTTTTGCACAAGTAAAAAACCTAAAGAAATACAACAACTATATGCAGCGAGGCAACGAACTTAGCGACAGCCTAAAGTTTTTTGAAGCCTACGAATATTACGACAATGCAGAATACTGGGCAGGAAGAAATAAAAAACGTAAACAAGATGCAAAAGACGCAAGAAACAAAGCAATAGCAAATATAAAAAACCAAAAAGCAACAGTAGATAGTTTGCTTATTGTAGCAAATAATAATCTAAATACAAACTCTAAAATAAATGAATATACTTGGTTTGCTCACGAAATTTCGCCAACAATTGCTTTTGGGCGAGGTAGTAGTAGTTTATTTTCGTCTTGTTTTGGAGAATTAGATATGTATATTGTAAAAATGAGGGACGACAAAAATTTAATAATAAAAATAGAAGTTCATACAGATAATATTGGTTCTAAAAAACACAAACAAATTTTATCGGAAAACCGAGCTTATGCCATCGCTCAATATTTGAAAGCCAAAGGTGTAAATAAAAATCAAATTTATACTTCGGGAATGGGAGATTCAAAACCAGTAAGCTCAAACGCAACTGCAGAAGGACGAAGACAAAATAATAGAACAGTTATATTTTTTAACAAAAAAATAAGAAGGTAATTTTAGTGTGTAACATCTCGGAGGAGTTTGGTTGAAGGTTGCAGATTTCGCAATGCGATTGTAAATTATGATTTATTATAATTATTTTTTGTGTTTTTCATAAAAAAATAATTATTTTTCTTTCGCTTTGCGAAACTTGCAACCTGCAACACTACCCCAATATGTTACACACTCAAATTAATGTCCGTCGCCAGCAGGCATTTTAAATTTTTCTCCTGTTTCTTCTATTATTTTTTTATACCAGTCTTCTCCATATCCTGGATATTTTACTTTTGGAATATCTTTGCCATTTCCGTTGTCAATAAAATTTCTACCTTCGGTAACCTTCATGTTTCCATCAACATATTTCATAAATAAATATTGATAAAATTTTTGCCAATCAGAAACTAAACTATTTGCAGTATTGCAAGAATAATCTGTAATAAACTGAATGCCAAGCTCTTTGTCTTGCTCGTAAAGTGTTTTTGCGGCAATATCAATAGCTGGTGTGTAGCTGATAAATTTATTTTCGTAAGCAGTTTGCAGAACCTCAACTTCTGGGTGAATTAAATTGTAACGAGTATAAGCCAAGTTTGTTACTTGATTAAAAATCCAAAAAGCAGAATTATCAGACCATTGTATCATTGAGCCGTTTCCTTCTCTGTAAGTTTCTGGTATAGATGTGATTCCACAATACATAGGAGCATATACACAACTTGAAGCATCATCAATACCGAACCAAAAAATTCCGCCAATTGGTGCTGGTAACCAGCTACGCATTTGTGCTACAAACGAAAAACCTGTTTGTTGAGTTGCTGTAACTCTCTCATTACAATATTTTTCACCATCAACTTTCCAAGTTAGCCCTCTCCAACGATATGGCATTTCGTAAGGACCTGCTCCAATATCTTTGCTCATGTCAAGTTCCGTGTCTTCGAGATGGTCTCTCATTGCGTCCATTACTTCTGCAACTGTTATTTTTTTATTAGGTTTAATCCAAAGTGGCATACGGTTACTAGCAAATTTATTTTTGTTTTTTGCTCCGTCAGCAAAAGTTTTATCATGTTTGATATTTCCTTTGCAATATTCCCAATATTCGGTATTGTTTTTAATATCATCACTATAATCTTTGAAAAAAGAATAAACTCTAATTTCGCAAAATCTTGCTCCACCAAAATCTACTGGTGCATACACATCTGAGAAGCTAAAATCAGCATCTTTACCTTTAAAAAGGTCTTTATCTTTTGCAAAAGAAATTACATCTGCGGTGTGATACACGGTTTGAGTTGTGCTTGTAAAATCGTTTTTATCCTGAAAAGGAAAAGTTGTAATACGAGCTTGATTTGCGTGTCCACAAATGTAACCATCTGGAATTAAACGAGCTACCCAAACAGCACCTTTTTCGCCTTCGCCTTTGCCAATCATTTCCATAATCCAAACTTCGTTGGCATCTGCTATTGAAAAAGATTCGCCTGTGCTATAATATCCGTGAGTTTCAACAAGTTCGCCCATAATTTTGATTGCTTCACGAGCCGTTTTTGCACGCTGTAAAGTTATGTAAATTAGGCTTCCGTAGTCAATTATTGCTCCTTTTTGTGAGCCAAGTTGCTCCAACCCAGTGTAAGTAGTTTCGCCAATTGTAACTTGATGCTCGTTCATATTGCCAACAACATTGTATGTGTGAGCTACTTGTGGAATTTGTCCAAGATATTTTCCTGTATCCCATTCATATACGTTGAGCATTGCTCCTTCACCCCAATCTGCTGCTGCCCAAAAATATAACGCTCCATAAAGCTGATGAGAATCAGCTGCATAAGTTATCATTGTAGAACCATCTGCCGATGCTCCTTTGGTTATCAAATAGTTGGTACACGCTTTTGAATTTGCAAAAGCAAAAATTGTTAAAAATACTGTAAATAAAATTGATAATCTCTTCATTGGTTATTGGTTTATTAGTTTTAAGTAGTTATACTAAATTATTCATTATTCATTATTCATTATTGGTTATGTTTGCAATAAACTAATGCCACCTTAAAATTTATGATTTAAAGGTTTT
>JAOZQN010000852.1 GCA_029932195.1 Bacteroidales bacterium
GAGGCAAGTCATTGATTACTAAATTTGTCCAACTTTACGTGGGTAGCCAAATTTTGAAGTTTTGAATTGGTTTACACACAAAAAGTCAATAACAATTAAAATAATTTTCGCCTGTTCTAAAATAAGCTAAAAAACGTATCCTTTTTTTCGTATCAATTTAAAACAGGCTTTGCTAATATCAATATTGTAAAAACGGCTTAAATAAAACGATCCTTTCATATTTTTAAATTATTTTGTATCTTTGTAGAAATAAAATTTATTAATAATGGAAATACAAATATCAGATACCGTGCTACTTAAAAAGCATTTGCACAAAAGAAGAAAAAACGTAAAAACTGAAAATTATGAAATTTGAATGGGACGAAAATAAAAATAAATCAAACCTAAAAAAACACGGAGTAGATTTTAATCAAGCAAAAGAAGTGTTTAACGACAAAGATAAAATTGAAATTACTGACACCAGAAAAGATTATGGAGAAGAACGAACAAAAATAATTGGCAAAGCAATGGATTTACTTTTATCCGTTATTTACACTATACGTGGAGTAGCAGTCCGAATAATTTCGGCAAGAGCCGCAAGTAAAAAAGAAAGAATGGATTATAACAGTAATAAAACAACATAATATGGAAACTAACAAAAAATACTGGAAAGACGTTATAGAAATGATAAGTAAAAATGTTGTTATAAAAGATATTTTGATAGATTTTAACAACGAAAAAATAGGCTTTAAAGACGTTGCATTATTAAACAGGCATGGAATAAGAGTTCCCGAAGAGTTTATTTCCTACAACGACAATGAAATTGATTTTAGCGACGACCCCGATATTACAGAAGAAGATTTTGCAACAGGAAAATTAATTTGGAATGTTAAAACATCTTTACCCCTAGACAAGGAACTTAAAGACTGGATAACAAAAGAAAAAATTGACATAAATAAATTAGCCGTAAAACTTATGAGGAACTTTTATGAAACAGTAAAAGATTTCCCGAAAAAAGCTGCATTATAAGAAAACAGGATATGCTAATATCAATATTGTAAAAACGGCTTAGTAAAATTCTCCTTTCTTATTTTAAAATAATTTTGTATCTTTGTAGAAAAATAAACAGATGGAAACAACAATAAAAATAAATAATATTGCCGATTTAAACTTAAAATTATTAAATAAGTTGATAAAAGATATTGTCTTATCGGTAGGTCGGATAGAGATTACTATAAAAACTCGTCCTATGTATAAACCCGAACTTATTAAACTTAAAGAAGATATAGAAAATGGAGCAGAATTATATTCGTTCTCATCAGAAGAATTTGATAGCTTAAATGAAAATCTTTTAAATGGTGAAATAATAAATAAATCGTTATTAAAAAAAGTAAGAAAAGATGAAAAAGGAAATTTTGTTTCGGTCTAATGCTTTGGACGAATTATTTGACTGGCAAAAAAAGGATAAAAAAATATTCAATAAATTAACAAAATTATTGAAGGAAATACAACGCACTCCTTACGAAGGCAGTGGACAACCAGAACAATTAAAATATGAACTCAAAGGTTTGTGGTCTCGTAGAATAACACAAGAACACAGACTAATATACGAAATATCCAACGAAGTTATAATAATTTATTCTTGTAAAGGACATTATGAAAAATAATATCATATATTTCTAAAAATATAAACATATAAAAAAAGCTAAATTTTAATTTTCTTACTACAGAAAACTGGTAACTTTCAACAAGCCAAGAAAACTAATAATTTATAGCTCATGCTTTAGCGTGAGCTGTTCTTGTTTGTCTTGTGGGTATACCAGTGCCTCTGTAGTAAATAAGTTACAGTTTCACGCTTTTTTTATCCAACTCCACAAAGCATGAAATACCAAAGAGAATATCAATCGGAAGTATTAGAAAAAGATTATCCTGAAATAAATCTGCGACCAAAACCCAATTATTTTCTAATTTTTATTATCTTTGCAGTTGTAGTCGGCGTGG
>JAOZQN010000853.1 GCA_029932195.1 Bacteroidales bacterium
TAATAATCTACGGAGTGCGGGAAAAAGCCACCGCAACCAAGAAGTTACCGATATGTGCAACTGCATGTGTCGATAATAAAAAAATGTTATGGCAAGAAGTCCACCAGACTAAATGAAAATTTCAGAAAATAGGAAATATCTGAACAACCTGAATAAATAAAAAAGTAAGACGAGTTTCTGAAAATCGAAAAGAGTAAGACATAATTTTTAAATAAATACAATGAAATTTACAAAAATAAATTTAATAATGATTGCAATATTATTTGCAATATCATTTTCTTTTACAAGTTGCACAAAAGAAGGACCAATCGGACCAGCTGGAACTACTGGAACAGACGGTGTAGATGGAGAAAATGGAACTGACGGAATAGATGGAGAAAATGGAGAAGATGGAGCTGCAAATGTTGAAAATATTGACATCACAGTAACACCAAGTCAATGGACTTATGATGATTTATATGAAGTTTGGTATTACAGATATAATACTGATAAAAATTCAAATTCTTTGGTTTATGGATATGTAATGTCAGGAAGTGGAAAACAAGCAATGCCTTATCATGCAAAAACAAGTTATTCTGACGAAGAATATACTTTTGCAACAAATTTATTTGATAGTCCATCGTATATTGAATTGCAATATGTTAATCTTGAAAGTTCTACAACAAAGCCAACAAGTGACGTGAATTTCTATTTAATTATAGTTCCACCAACAGGGAGTAAAGCTAATGTAGATTATTCAGATTATAATGCGGTTATGAAATATTATAACTTGAATTAGTAAATATTAAGCATATTTTCGTAACTTTGCTGTATAACAAATATAAAAACAGATGAACAAAAATTTAATAAATTCACACGATAGGTTTTTCAAAGAACTATTTTCTAAAAAAGAAGACGTAAGCGAATTTGTGGCAAAAACATTTCCGCCCGAAATTGCGAGAAGCTTAGATTTAGAGACATTAGAACTTGATAAAACAGAATACGTGGACAGAAGATTGAGAACAAGTTTTTCTGACGTAGTTTATAATTGTAAATACGGCAAAGATACGAATATTAAGATTTCACTACTTTTTGAGCATAAAAGTTACCCCGAAAGCTATCCACATTTACAGCTTTTGGGGTATATGCTCAAAATTTGGGAAATACAGATAAAACAGAAAGAAGAATTAACACCAATAATTCCGATAATTTTCTATCACGGCAAGAAAAAATGGAAAAATAAACCATTTGATAAGTTTTTTAACGGGATAGATGAAACTTTACAACGATTTATTCCAAAGTTTGATTATCAGCTAATTGACACATCAGATTTTACGGATAAAGAAATTATTAAACTCTTTAAAAGTCTGCAATTACAGATAGGTATTCTCGTAATGAAAAATATTTTTAACGAGCAGAAAATATTACAAGAAATCAATACAATTTTTGCAGGATTAAATCAATTATTACAAACCGAACAAGGTGAACAGTTTTTTGAGACAATAGTAGCGTATTTGCTATATGCCACAGGAATTGACACCGAAAAATATGTAGAAACTATGAGAACAATATCAATAAACGCAGGAGAAAAATTTGTTTCAACAGCAATGAAATTAGAAATGAAAGGCGAAAAACGTGGATTAATAAAAGGAATTGAAAAAGTCGCTTTTAATTTAATTCTCAAAGGATTTGACAATAAATTTATTAATGAAGCAACAGGATTAACAAATGAACAAATTAATCATTTAAGAAAAACAGAAAAATTTAATATTGACTTTGAAATAAATTAAAGGACTGAAAAATAAAGCACATATCATTTTCTTGAATTTCATTGCCTTTTTCAAGGTGCAAAAATTGACAATTGTGAGTTAATTTGAACGATTGATTAAGGATTGACTTTGTGCGAAAAAAGGCAACGAAAATCAAGAAGTTACCGTTATAGTCAGTGCGACCTGCAAAGGGTTGTATTTGATTGATTTACATAAGTTTAGTGAACA
>JAOZQN010000278.1 GCA_029932195.1 Bacteroidales bacterium
TATATTAATTGATTACAAAATACAAAAAGTAAAGATTTTAACCTAATTCAGTATATATTAAAATTCATCAAGAAATTGTTCTAAAGTTGTTTTTTCTTTCTCTCCTTTTTCCATTTTTTCAATATCTAAAAAAGCTTCTGTCAAATCCTCTTCTAACTGTTTTGTTTGTTGTATATTACGAGCAGTATTATTCTCTATTTTTTTAAAAGAATTTACATGAAAAATATTTGTTTGTAAAATAAAATTTAACAACTCTCTTGCATGTAAATTGTCTGGTATGGTAAAAGTATATTCTTGCATAATTTTTTAATTTGCATTACAGTTAAGTCAAGGCTTCACTTTAAGTAAAACCTTGACTTTTTCAGGTGTCCACCAATCGTAAATTGTAAATCGTAAATTGTAAATTGTAAATTGTAAATCGTAAATCACTTAAGCAATCATTCCAGCTGCAACTGTTTCATTTGTAGTTTCTTCAATTAAAACTATGCTACCAGTAATTCTATTTTTTCGGTAAGGATCGTAGAATAGTGATCTTGTTGTTCTTATCTGAATTCTTGCTATATCGTTCATTTTTATTTCTTTATCGTCGTAGTTTCGTTCAAGTGTATTAATATCCATTTTATATTTTACTTCTTTAACCATACAACGTAAATCACTGGAAATATGTTTTATCGCATATTTTCCACCAATTCTCATCGGTCTTTCGTTGAACCAGCAAATATCCAGAATTATGTCTTGCGATTTTTCTGGTAGGTTGTTAGATTTCACAATCATATCACCTCTACTGATGTCAATATTGTCTTCCAAAGTTAGTGTAACTGATTGTGGAGCAAATGCTATATCTAAATTTTCGCCCATCATATCAATAGATTTTATTTTGGAAGTAAAACCAGAAGGCAAAACAGTAACATCGTCTCCAGGTTTATATTTTCCACTTGCAATTCTGCCAGAGTAACCTCTATAATCGTGAAATTCAGTCTTTTGTGGACGAATAACATATTGCACAGGAAAACGAGAATCTCTCATATTAATATCATTTGCAATATGCAGATTTTCAAGAATGTGCATTAAAGTAGGACCGTCATACCAGTCCATATTTTTTGAGCGGTCAACAACATTGTCGCCATTTAAAGCACTGATAGGCACAAATCTAACATCTTTTACATATAATTTGTCAGAAAAACTGTTAAAATCTTTTTTTATTTTATCATAAATTTCTTCGTTGTAATCCACCAAGTCCATTTTATTTATACAAACCACAACATGAGGAATTTTCAATAACGATGCTATAAAGCTGTGTCTTAAAGTTTGTTCCAAAACACCATGTCGAGCATCAATCAAAACGATAGCCATATTTGCCGTAGATGCTCCCGTTACCATATTTCGTGTATATTGGATATGTCCGGGTGTGTCGGCGATAATAAATTTCCTTTTGGGCGTGTGGAAATATCTGTAAGCCACATCAATAGTAATGCCTTGCTCTCTTTCCGAGCGAAGTCCGTCAGTTAAAAGTGCGAGGTTTACATGCTCGTCTCCTTTTTGCTTGCTACTGCGTTCAATCGCCTCCATTTGGTCTTGGAAAATTGATTTGCTATCGTATAACAGCCTACCAATCAGAGTGCTTTTGCCGTCATCTACGCTACCAGCTGTAGTAAATCGTAACAGCTCCATGTCGAGATAACCTTTAGTTGCTTCTTTGTCTTTTGTCATAATTTTATATAATAGTTAAGTTATTTTATAATTTAAAAGAGTTCTATAAATCTATATGATTCATCTGGTCGTTTGTTGTTTTTTATCCAAATTTTCCAAAATTTTCTACGTGCTTTTTTTAGGTCTGGATTGTTTAAATTCAAAAAATCAATTGTATGTTGAGCAATGTTTCTTTTATAACCATCAACTATTATTTTTCCAGTATCAGGTTCAAAATAAAAATATTTATCAAAATTATAATTCTCACAATCGGGTTTTAACGACCTTGTTGCAGAGTAATTTTTATCTCGTTTACGACTATTACAGGAATTACATGAAGCATATAAATTAAAATAATTTGTAGGTTTTAAATCTGAAAATTCTGCCCTACTTTTAAAATGTTCAATAATCAAATTTCCATTATTAAAAAAATGCTCATCGCAATAGGAACAATGATTGTTGGAATTAAGTAATAAACAAGGTTTTACAGTATCTTTAAATTTTTGATTGTATTCTGTTAAGCCATCAATTGCCTTGCACGTTTTTCTATTTTGTTTGAACATTCTTTTTTCGTTTATATAGTTGATTTAACTCTATATTCACTATACTTGATAGTTCTGAATTTATATTTATTAGTTCATTTGTAATTTTCAGAAAATCTTTATTGTTTAAATTTTCATAATTATTTGTTTCAAGCATTTCATTTCTCCATTTTTTTAGTTCAGATAATTTTGCGGTAATTGTCTCACTATAAGAATGTTCATTAATATACTCTTCATATAATGTTTCTATTGAATATCCTACAGGTATTTTTTCAAAATTAAAAATATTTTTATCATTAGATAAAATAATCATATTTTCACCTTCACCAGATTGAATAGAAGCAATATTATGCGTAGTAATAATAAATTGAATATTAGGAAAATCTTTTTTTAATTGTAATAAAAATTTTCGTTGCAAATTGGAGTGTAAATGCCTGTCAAATTCATCAATTAAAATAATTCCCGTAATTTCTGTAAAAAGATTTTTATCTATATTTATATTTTTTTCAAAAATATTATTTCTTGCTGCAATAATTCGGACTATAATATCTGTTATTTGCAAAATAAAATCTTTATAACCCTCGCTTAAATTTTTAATTTCTAAATGTGTTCCCTGAAAATCTTTAAAATAATAATTTGCATTATCTCCCTCTAAACTAATCTTTTCTAAATTCTCGAATAAATCAAGATATTCATTCAACGTATTTTTTATTAGTCTTATAATATTATCAAGTAATTTGTTCTTTGCTCCTTTTTTTCCTAAAAATAATTTTGTCAAAGTAACAAGTGGATCGTAAAAATCGTTGGAATAATCTTTAAATATTGATTTTGTATAATACGATTTTGCATCACCAGTTATTAGGTTTTGAATAATTTTATCATGAGAGAGTTGCTCATTTGTGTTTATATTTGTGCCGTAAGACAATAAAAGTTGCTTAAAACCTCCAAGATTTTCTAAATCATGCAATCCGCTTGGAATTATATGTAAAATTCTTTGAATTTTTTTGTCATCTTTAATATATAGTTCAGCTCGTTCTTTTGTAAAATGAATAAAATCTTCAAAATTACCAGTCTTCTCTGAATTTGTAACAGATAATAAACTCAATGTAATTGCCTGTAATATAGTTGTTTTACCAAGTCCGTTGTGTCCAATAATAATATTTATATTTGGACTTATTTTTTTTAAATTAATTTCTTTAAAAAGTTTAAAATTTTTTGCTTTAAACTCTGTAACATATTCTGCATTCCAGTCATTTTGATATATAGTATTCTCTATATCAATATATTCTATTAAATCAATTACAGGAATCTTTTTTTTTGAATTTTCATGAAAATAGAAATACTCTTCAGCTTGTTTTAGGTTTAATAACTTATCATAGTTTATAGCATATTCATTATTATAATCATCATTTAGTGGATAATAAAAATACTTATTGATAGTAGTTTCGTATTTTGAATTTTCTAATTGTTTGTCTATTTTTTTTCTGATTATATCAAGTGCTTTTTTTCTGTTTTTTTTGTCTCCCCAAATATAGAAAATAAAACTTGAATTTTCTGCTTTTTCTTCAAAAACTAAAATACGGCAATGGTTTATATTTTTAATAGAAATATATCTTGATTCTTGGTCTTCTTTATTTTCTATTTCAAAATTTAATTTATTATTTATTGTATACCTATGTGTCTTTTTTGTTATCGGAGTTTTATAAATAAACATTAAAGCATCTATTGGATTTTCTGAAAAATTAAAATGCGTATTTTGTAATTTTATTACTTCTGCTGGTATATTTGTAATTTGATTATTTGATAAGTCTAAACCTTTTAATTTGGTTAAATTAAAAAGCTCTGCTGGAATTGTCTCTATTTTATTGTTTTTAATCCATAGCAATTCAAGTTTTTTCAAATAAGAAATTTCAACTGGTATTTCTTTTATTTGATTATTGAATAGCAATAACTTTTTAAGTCTATTTAGTTTAGATATTTTTTTTGGTATTTTTTTTATTTTAACACTAAATAGACTAATATCCTCAAGTTTTTTTAACTTTAGAATTTCGTTCCAAGCCTCATCGGTCATTTCCACATCAAGTAAATGGAATTTATTTGATGTTTTAGCTTTATTTATTGCAGATAATATTTTTTCGTTCATAATTTCATTTTTCAAAAATTCATAATTTCAAAACTTCAAAACTTACCCTTTGTATTCTCCAATTTCTATTCCATCAAATATTGTTCTTTTGTCGGTAAAAATATCTTTCTCTTTGAATGTTTTTAAAAGTTGTTCGGCTTTAGTTTTTAACGATTGATTTTCACACTCTTCTAACGATAATTCTAAATATTGGGTTGTTGGTCCAGCAAATTCGTAGTCTTCGTATTTAAGCATAAGTTCGAGAGCTATTGTGTAATATTCAAATGCTTTTTCCTCTTCGTCATCGTTGTCGTAAAAACCTGCAAGAGAGTAATATGTGCCTGTAAGTTCAAATTTAATATCAAATTCAATTTTGTTATTTAATTCTTTTTGCAGAAATTCAAATTCTTTGTCTTTTTTATCGTATTCGTTAAAAACGAGTGCTAATTCGTGATAAAAATAGCCTAAAAGTTTGTCTTTACCTTCTTTTTCATAAAATTTTAACCTTTTTTTGTAATATTTAAGTCTTTTTTTCAAATTAAGAGTTTGCCCCAAAACAGCTCTAATATTATAAAATGAAGCCCCCAAACCTTTTAAATTATCAATTTCTTCGTTTGTATTAATTGCAAGCTCGTAGTTCTCAAGGGCTTTGTTCCAGCTTTCTTGGGTTGCAAAAATATTTCCAATGCTATGATAAGAACGACCAACTTCTTCCGAAATATCATTTTGTTCGCTCCAGGTTATTACTTCTGTATAATGTTTTTCGGCATTATCATAATTTTTTAGCATAAAATTTTGATTTCCGAGTCTAAATAAAATATTAGCTTTTATATTAGAATCCAGATTTTGCTCTTTTTCAAACTCCTCATAAATACTTAAAGCTGTTTGAAGTTTTTCAATAGCCTGTTCGTAGTTTTTATTTTCTACCAACTCTTTTAGTTCATTTATTTTTACTACTATTAATTGTTTGGCATTTGGTTTTACTTCCAAGCCTCTGTTTTTTAGGTCTGTATCGTTATTCATAATTTTTTGATAGTGTTACAAAGTGGTCGTTTTTTTGAAAATAAACAAATTTTAAGAGGTCTAACTTTACAAATAAATTTACTTTACAAGATGTTTTTTTTATTTGATAAAAAGATATAAAATTTGATAAAAACAATTTAGTAAAGACGTTGCATGCAACGTCTCTACAAACTTCTTGCAAATTGTTTTTTTGAAAAATAATATATTTTTATCTCATTTTAAAAATCATCATGTAGAGTAAAATAAATAATAATATTAAAAACTCTCTTAGTTTTGGGACAAAGGTAAAAAAAAATGGTAAAAATACAACCACAAAAAAAACAAAGTTTCACAACATACGATAAACAGCCCACAATAAGCAGTCTGCAATCAATATGTAAAAACTTTGTTTTTTTATTCTAAGTGTTTTTAAAACGCCGACAGGTCTTGCAGACGCTTTCGGGTTTATTCAAAAAATACCAATTTTTTTTCAACTTAATATATTTCATTAGAGTGCGTCCATAAAGTCGTTTTTTTTACAAATATTTTAAATAAGAAAAAATTATCTGCTGTAAAGTAACAATTTAACAATAAAACAATTTAACAATTATTCCTTTATGGACGCATACTCAATTAATTATAAGACTTTTGATTTAGCAACTGGTCTTGGAGCTTTTACAACAAGCACTCTAGCTATGCTATCAGACTTATTCCTAATACAATGGACAATATGAGCAGGACTTTCTATAAGCTCATCTTTTTCTGCGGTAAACTCTTCTTTTCCTACAAGCACAGTTGGATTTCCTTCTAAAACATAGAAAAATACATCAACTGGAGTAATATGAGGTTTTAAACTTTCACCAGCCTTTAAAGTTAGGTGAACTGCCTGTGCCGAAGCCTGATTATAAAGTAGTCTTGCGTCTATTTTATGTGGATTTTGTTTTGCTTCTGCTACTTTGTAATTTGTGTGTTTCATAGTTTTTATAGTTTTAAGAAATTAGTTGTAAGTTCAATTACTTTATCTTGTTGCTGAAAATGAGGAATATGTTTACAATTTTCCAACAAATGAGTTTCTTTTTCGTTCGGACAAATAAATTCAATAACTTTTAGTTGATAAATTGAGGCGAATTTATCGTCATTTCCTTGCATTGCAAGGACGGGAGCAGTAATATTATTAAGAAAATCAAGAGCAGTCCATTTTTTAGCTTCGTTGCTTAGCCAAATATTTGCCCAGCCGTAAAACATTGATTCTGTTTTATCTCCATGATATTTTTCTAAAAGAGATTTTAATTTTCCATTTTTAAAATCTTCCACTGTTTCAATAATCCCTTTTTGCACCATTTCCTCTATTACTACGTGGTGTGCTTCCGAAATAACAGCTTTGATTTTTTGTGGATACATGCCTGAGAACAAGAGACTTATTGTTGCTCCATCGCTGTGTCCAAATAAAATTATTTTATTTTTTATTTTTAAATCTTCAATAAATTTTGCTAAAAATTTGGCTTCGGCATTTAAGAAAAATACATCTCGTTTTTCCTGTAATGCTTCCGATTTTCCGTGTCCATATCTATCATATAATAAACCGCTTACATTTAGTTTTTTACACAATATTTCTGGAAAATCTTTCCACTGAGCTACACTTCCAAGTCCATCATGCAAAAATATGATAATTGGCTTATTTTCAGTATTTTCATTTTTATTTACAAATTTATAATAAATAGATTTATTTTCAATTTTTAAAAATGCCATGTGTTTTTTATATTGTTTTATTGCTTTATTGTTAAATAAATGTAATACAGACTATTAGTTGTTTAAATTAAAATTATAATTTTGCCAAAGTTAATAATTTTTGGTTGTATTCTATTATTATTGAATTGATTACAGTTTCTACTGGTTCAACTTTAGTTATTATTCCAGAAATTTGTCCAATTTCAAGTTCGCCGTTTTGGAGGTCTCCCTCAAACATACCTTTTTTAGCACGTCCTTTGCCCAAAAGTTCTGTAAGTTGCTCTCTACTTGCTCCTTTGTTTTGTAATTCTTGAACCTTTACGGTAAAATTGTTTTTAATTAATCTCACAGGGATTAATTTCTTAAATGCCAAGATTGTATCACCATTTTGAGTTTTTATAATTTCATTTTTAAAATTATCGTGTGCAGAAGACTCCTTTGTTGCTACAAAACGACTACCAATTTGCACGCCGTCTGCACCGAGAGACATGGCAGCAAGCATTCCAGAACCAGTTGCAATTCCGCCAGCAGCAAGCAAAGGCAAATTAACAGCCTTGCGAACTTGTGGGATTAAAGTCATTGTTGTATTTTCCTCAAAACCATTGTGTCCACCAGCTTCAAAGCCCTCTGCAACAATTGCATCTACACCAGCTTCTTCCGATTTTTTTGCAAATTTAACATTTGAAACAACATGAACCACTTTTATTCCTTTTTCTTGTAAAAAAGCTGTCCATTTTTTTGGATTTCCTGCCGATGTAAAAACAATCGGTATTTTTTCGGCAACAATTATTTTAATTAATTCATCTATTTGAGGATAAATCAATGGTAAGTTTACGCCAAAAGGCTTGTCGGTAGCTTGTTTGCATTTTGTTATATGTTCCTGAAACACATCAGGATACATTGAACCAGCACCAATTAGCCCAAGTCCACCTGCATTACTAACAGCAGAGGCAAGTCGCCAACCACTACACCATATCATACCACCTTGCACAATAGGATATTGAATATTAAAAAGCTCTTTTATTTTGCTCATGTTTTTGAGTTATCGTGTTGTTAGTTTTTGAGTTATCGTGTTGTTAGTTTTTGAGTTGTCGTGTTTTTAGTTTTTGAGTTGTCGTGTTTTTAGTTTTTGAGTTGTCGTGTTTTTAGCTTTTGAGTTATCGTGTTCTTTAGTTTTTGTCGCTTTGCGAACTCACAACACGATAACTCAAAAACACGATAACTGAAGAACACGATAACTCAAAAACACGACAACTCAATAAACTATCTCACTCTGTAAATAATCCATTGATAATCCATAAGCCCACCCCAACCCTCCCAAAG
>JAOZQN010000013.1 GCA_029932195.1 Bacteroidales bacterium
GGTGTCCACCAATCGTAAATCGTAAATTTAAAATTATTTTTATCCAAAGTCTAATTTATTGGTTTATTGGTTTATTGGTTAAAATATAAAGTGTTCCAAAGTGGACTCAATATTGAATATTTAAGTATACTAAATTAGGTTAAAATCTTTACTTTTTGTTTTTTTGTAATCAAGTAATACAACCTAATAACTTTGATTTCGCTAATTTTAAAACTCATTATTTGAATTAAAAAATAGTATAATGATATTCAGTTATTTATATTATCTAAGATAATCAATATCTTGTTTGGTCGTTTTATTTTATTTTAATTTTAGTATTTTTTTTAAAACTTAAAATTATAATAACCTGGATTTCAAATAAATAACAATATTCAATTAACGGGTAAAAATATTAGCGAAATCAAAGTAATAATTGTCAATTTCATATTATTTTGGTAATTGCATTTGTAAGTGTTTTATTATAAGCATTTTACAATGTTTCTTTAATAGTATATAAGTAAAATTAATTTTATAAATTATTGATAATCAATATAAAATGAAAGCAAAAACTTTAGTAAACTAATAGACCAAAAAACTAATAAACCAAAATTATAATCTTACTCCCATAACCACAATATCATCTAATTGTTGGTATTTTCCTTTCCATTTATCAAATCTTGTATCTAATATTTCTTTTTGTTCTTTTAAACTTTTCGGACTAATTTCTGTAAGCATTTCTCGGAATCGTTTTATCATAAATTTTCGTCTGCGTTTTCCTCCAAATTGGTCTGGGTAACCATCAGAGAATAGATAAATAATATCATCTTTTTGTGGTTTAATAATGTGATTTGTAAACGATGCTTTTTCGTGATAATATATTCCAATAGGCATATCATCTGACTGATATATAGTCATTTTTCCGTTTCGGACGAGTAATAATGGGTTGTGTGCTCCTGCATAATGCAACTCATTTTTTTCTTTATCCAACATACAGAAACAAATATCGTAACCGTCTTTTGACTCACCTTCTTTTCCTGTTTGGCGGAGATATAATTTTACTTTATTTCTTAATTTATTGAGAATAATATCTGGTCTAAGCTCTTCGTAAGATGATTTTGCGGTAATTTCGTTCAAAAAGGCAACTCCAAGCATACTCATAAATGCTCCTGGCACACCATGTCCAGTAGAATCAGCGGCGGTAAATAGAATTTTTTGCTCAATATTTGTTACCCAATAATAATCTCCACTAACAATATCGCGTGGTCGGAACATGATAAAATGCTCTGGCAGAACGGTTTTGATATATTCTAGTGGAGGCAATACTGCCGTTTGAATACGACTTGCATAAATTATACTGCTTCTAATATTTTTATTTTGTTTGGCAATTTTTTGTTCGGCAATTTTTATTTTGGTAATATCTGCATCTATTGCAAATAATTTTGTGAGATTTCCTTTGCTGTCATACATTGGTGTAAGTGAAGTCTGTAGCCACAATTCATTACCTTTTCCAGTTTTTGTTTTGGTAGAATAAGTTACCGATTTTTGTTCTCTAAGTCCAGAAGTAATTAAATCCAATATCTCGGGACTTAAATTATAATTTACAATATTACTCCCATTTTGTTCTTTATAATTATTAATTGTTGTTTCGTGGAGTTTTTCAAAACCTGGATTAACCCATTCTATTTCACCTGTTTTATCTGCAATAATAACGGCATTATCTGTTTCTTCAGCAACGAGTGATAGCTTCGCAAGTTCTGAATTTTTAAATTCTAACTCAGAAGACTGAGCCATAATTTTTTTATTCTGTTTTTTTATTTGCTCTTCGGCTTCTTTTATTTCGGTAATATCAGAGTCTATGGAAACAAGTTTTGTAACTTTACCAACATTGTTAATTATTGGAGTAAGAGTTGTTTGCACCCATAATTTTTGTCCATCCCTAGACTGGACAAAAGTTTCAAATTTAACAGATTCTTTTCCTACAACCGATTTTTTAATCAATTCTTTGATATAAGGGTTTGTGCTTGTCTTTTTAATATTTTTACCCAATTCATTTTTAAGTAATTGTAAAGTATATCCATAAAGTTTTGTGTATCCAGCATTTACCCAGTCAAAATTCCCCGAATTATCTAATATTGCCACAGCATTTACGGTTTCGCTTGCTACAATGGATAATTTTTCTAATTCAAGATTTGCATTAGATAGCTCTTCTGATTGTGCTTCTATTTCTACATTTTTTTCTTCTAGCAAAATATTCTGTTTCTTTTTTTGACGGAAGTTTTTATAAATAAAGAATAATAAAACAACGATAACAAATAATAATATAATAAAAATGCCCAATGCCCAACGCTGCATTTGAATTGTGAAATTTAACTTTCGTAATTCCGCCTTTTTATTTTCAACATCTTTGTTAATAAGAGCCACTTTTGCTTTTTCTTCTGCAACATGTTTTTTTTGCTCTTCCAAAAGTTTTTGTTGGTCTTGATATTCTTTTTGTTGTTCGGATATTTTATTTTTAAAAACTTCAATATCTTTTTGTTTTCGTGCTATTTCTTTTTCTTTTATCACAACTCTTGATTCTTGTTCTCTCAGTGTTATTTTTTGTTTTTGAATTTCATTTTGCTGTTTGGATACCGCCTCTTCACTTGTCTGTAATTTTTTTGTTTGCAATTTTATCTCTTCTCCTTTTTCTAATAATTCTTCATCTTGTACTCTAATTTTTTCTTTTTGCTCTTCTACTTCTTTTTTTTGCTTTTCTACTTCTTTGTTTTGTTTTTCTAATTCTTTTCTTTTTTCAATAATTTCTATTTCTATTTTATTTTTCTCATCCTCCGAATTTAAGTCAAATCCTCCGAGTTTAAAAAAATCTGGGTTCAAAGTTAGGTTTGCTTTTTCTACATTTCTAAGATTATATTCAAACAATGCTTGATTATTTTTTGTTATAATATTAAACATTACCTTCTTTTTAGACGTTTCACTACTCCAACTATCTGTAAATAATGCTATTGAAAACAGTTGAGCCTTGTCGTTAACTTGTTTAATATAAGCCTGTCCAATATTTTTATTTTCATTTCCCACATATATAACATGATGCCTGTGAGCAAGATTTATGTCTCGTGGATTTTCTATTTTTTCTAATGTTATTTTTACTCCACTAATAATTTTTTTTGGCTTATTTTTATCAAGAGCTTCAAACATTTCTGGCGAACAATTCAGAACAGCAATATTTATGCTTTCTACATCAAAATCATCTTCCCAAATAAGAAATTTATAAATCTCGTAAACAATTTTAGCTTTTTGAACTTCTATGTCTTCATATTGAGCATTCGTTATTTGAACGCTCAAAAAAATGATTACAATTATTAATATATATTTATTTATTTTATTCATTTATGGTTTTTTTCTGTAAAATACAATATTTTGTATTGTTTGCAAAAATAAGAACTTATATTTTATTTCAAAATATTTTATCAATAATAATACAATAATATTGCCATCTTTTATTTTTGAAAAAAGAAAAATATAATTTACATTTTAGCATCGTTCTCTTCCGAGTTATTAGTTCTAAATGGCGTTTTTCATACTATTTCAGGTAGTGTTACAAACTGATAGTTGTTGTAACACTACCTAAAATAGAAAGAAGTTTTTTTATTCAGATTTCCTAAATTAGCTTTTTTATTGTTTAAACTCCTTATAATTAGGTGTTTTTGACTTCATAAAGTAAAATTAACGATGTAAGTATAAACACCTATTTCCTTCCGTATAAAAACAATTGAGTTTTTTATCCCTGTTGTTTACAGTATTCTTGCCGTATATTTGTATTCTCAAAAACAAGTTTATAAACCATCTAAAAACATAAAATGATGAAAATGAATATAAAAATAATAGGAATAATAATAGCACTAATATTAGTTAGTAATTTTTCTTTTGGTCAAATGAGTTTTGTGAATAACAGACCAGATAGAGACTATAAAAAAAGTGGGATGTCATCTAAAATGAGAATAAAAAAAGGAGATACAAAAAAGAAAGATTTAAGACTTAGAGAAGGATATGCTTATTTTATCAACGTGTCTGCTAAAACAGATGTTCATTTCAGATTAAGAAAAGATGGTAAAATTATATATGATAATTCTCTTTTTGAATACTCAAAAACAAAAAATATATCTTGTTACAGCCAACAAACTATAACAATAGAAATACTTTCAGATCCAGATAAATTTTCAAGAAAAAGAACTAAACACCGTAAAGTAAATTTCACCTTATCTTATAAAAAAATAGAAAATTATGAAAAAAACAATAACAACAATATTCCTGCTTACGCTCTTAATTAAGGTGCAGGCACAAACACCAATAGCAAGTTTTGATGCAGATAACACTTCGGGCTGTATGCCTGTAAGTGTTTCTTTTGTTAATAACTCTACTCCTGAAACAAATGCAACATATTTGTGGGATTTTGGTAACGGAGAGTCGTCTAACATACATGAACCCGAGATAATTTATTCGGAAGTTGGCTTATACACAATATCTTTAATTGTTTTTGCAAACGAAACTTCTGATACTTTAATAATAACAGATTTTATTGAAGTATTTGATAGTATAACTCCAAGTTTTACTGTTTTGGAAAATACAATTGGCTGTTCTCCATATTTGCTTAATTTTAATGATACAACTATTTCTGATTCTGATATTGTATTTTGGCATTGGGATTTTGGAGATGGAACAATTAGCAACCTTGAATCTCCTAATCATACTTATAATTATCAAAATAATTTTTCGGTGTCTTTGCATGTTATAGATCAAAATGGCTGCGAAGGACTTTTGGTTAAAGATAACTATATCTCTGTGTTTAAGCCAGAAGCAAATTTTATTGCAAGTGATACAACTTCCTGCGAAGGATTTCTTAATGTAGATTTTACTAATTTATCCGAAGGAAACTTAACTTCTAATTGGGATTTTGATGACGGAACAAATTCTACACAAGAAAATCCACAACATTTTTATGAGACTACAGGAATTTATAGTCCACAACTTATTGTAACAGAAGAGCATGGTTGTAAAGATACTCTCATTAGAAATAATTATATAAACATAGTAGAACTAAATGCAGAGTTTACAACCAACAAAGACACATTATGCCCCGATGAAATAGTTACTTTTACAAGTAATTCTAATTTAGCCTCCTCGTATCTTTGGGATTTTGGTGATGGTTTTTCTTCAAATGATGAAAATCCTACTCATTCATATAATGTTCCAGGAGATTATGTTGTTATCTTAACCGTAGAAAGCGAAAATTTGTGTAACAGTTCTTTTTCAAAAACAATAAATATTGAGGGTGTTGAAGCTAATTTTACAATAGAGGATAGTTTTTTCTGTGAAATACCTCAGAAAGTTATTTTTCACAATCTTTCAACAAATGCAGAAACCTATCAATGGACTTTTAAGGATAGTGTTTCTTCTTCTTCAGAAAATCCAGAAATTACATATTACAGCGAAGGCTTTTTTGATACAGAGTTAATTGCCATAAGTAAACACGGTTGCACTAATGTATTTAAGATTGATAGTTGTATAGAAATAAGAATACCACGAGCTTATTTTACTCCCAACGATTGGGCATTGCCCAACGATTTAAAAGGTTGTCTTCCATTAATTATTGATTTTGAAAATAAATCATCATACCCTACAGAAAATGATAACATTACAAATTATCAATGGGAATTTGGGACAGGAACAACAAGTAATGCCGAGAATCCATCATATACCTATACTGAAATTGGAATTTTTAGTGTAAAATTAAAAATAACTACAGGTCTTGGTTGTGTGTCGGAATATGGAACTGTTGCAAAAACAGGAACTGAACAAACCGCTGTTTTTACAAGTAGTCATACAGATACAATTTGTGCATCACAAACAGTTAGCTTTACCGACTTATCCTACGATCAAGAACTTATAAATCAAATATATTGGAAATTTGGCGATGGAGAATTCTCTGTTGACCAAAATCCTACTCATGTTTACGTAGATACAGGCTATATGAACGTTGAGTTTTTGGTCTATTATAATGGCTGTCCTGCCAAAATGACAAAAGATAGTTTGCTATATATAAAAGGTGCAGTGGTTATTGCGGATAACCAAAATAATTGTGATGAACCATATAATGTGAGTTTTAATAGCAACGCAATTAATGCCAGCGAATATTTATGGGATTTTGGTGATGGGCAAACGTCAAATCAAGAAAATCCTATTCACACATATTCTGAAAGAGGAAATTATGTTGCAACAATAACTTCTCAGGACGACGAAACAGGTTGTTCTTATACAACCCAAACAGATGTTGCTGTTAGAGAGGCAGAAGCTAAGTTTGAAATATCAAAAGACCGAAATTGTATAAATAACCAAATAATATTTAACTCATCATCATCTTTAGATGAAGTTATTTCTAATTATGGAGGAACGAGTGGAAAATATTTTTGGACTTTTGATGATGGAAACCAACAAATAACAAGTGTAGATTCTGTTACACACAGCTTCATTGAAAAAGGAATTTATAATATAAAATTAAAGATAAAAGATGGTTTGGGCTGTGAGGATAGTATAATTAAAATTGTTAAAATTTTTCAGCCAGAAATTGATTTTGAGGCAAATAACTTTTTTGGTTGCATGCCACTAAATGTAGATTTTGAAAATAACACAATTTCGGATACAACACTTGTTAGTTATTTATGGGACTTTGGAGACGGCACAACTTCTACAAATGTAAGCCCAAATCATGTTTATAATAGTTTTAATTTTTATAATGTAAAGCTCATAGCAACAGATATTTTAGGCTGTCAAAATAATTTAGAAAAGGAAAATTATATTGAAGCCATACAACCAAATCCAGATTTTACTTCATCTAGTCTAACACTTTGCGAGAATGATGCCACAACTTTTGAATGTTTGGACACAAATAATATTGTTTCATTTAACTGGGACTTTGGAAACGGCTTTACTGCAACTGGTTACAATCCTGAAATAATATATCCAAATTCAGGAGAATTTGATGTATATTTAACAGTATTAGATAGTCACGGTTGCGATTCTACAATAAAAATATCAGATTATATTTCTGTTCAAAGCTATCCTGCAGTTAGTTTTAATGCCGATAGTCTTTCGTCTGATTGCTATCCACTAATTGTAAATTTCAATAACACAACCGATAATACCAATATTTCCGAATGGTTTTGGGATTTCGGCGATGAGCAAGGTTCTTCTATTATAGAAAATCCTACACATACATTTGTGCGTCCTGGAAATTTTGATATTACTCTTCAAGCAATAACCAGTTATGGCTGTAGCAACTCTTTTGTTAATAACAATTATATTCAAGTTACTGGTGCTTATGCCGAAATTTTGGTTGAAGATACAATTTGTCAGAACGCCCAAACGATTTTAATTGCTTCAAATCAATCAAATATTCACTATTTAAAATGGTTTGCTGGTGATGGAAATACTTCGACAAACGACACTCTTCTTCATAAATATTCTCAAAGAGGAATAAAATATCCTGTCTTGTTGCTCAAAAGCGATGAAAATCATACTTGCGACAAATATATTACAATTCCAATCTTTATTCACGGACTGGAGTCAAATATAGATTTAGAAAATAGCAATCCATCTGGTTGTGTTCCTTTTATTGCTAATTTTCAGGGTGTTTCGGATAGTGCAGTTTATTGGCAATGGAATTTTTATGATGAAAATATTCAATATGGACAAAATACTCAACATAACTTTTTGAATAATGGAGAGTTTATTACTCAGTTAATTACAACAAGTAGCTTTGATTGTAAGGATACAACAAATATTTTATCAGAAATTTACGCTTTGCCTAAAATAAATATTAGCAACGACACTTCAATATGTGCCGAAACAGATATTACTTTGCGAGCAGAAGATGGAGAGCAGTATTTTTGGTCGCCTAATACTTTTTTAGATGAAACCGAAATATCAAATCCTACGTCAAGTCCAACATCAAATATCACTTATATCGTGGAAGTTATAAATGAAAATAATTGCACAAATAGCGACTCGGTAAAAATTAGTATTATTCAAAAGCCAGTTTTAAATATTGGTGATACTTCAATAGTAATAGGTGAAGAAATAATTTGGGACATAGATACAACTGAAATTGATAGCATAATTTGGTATCCAGATTATGGTTTGAGTTGCAATAATTGTTTTAATCCAATAATAACCCCATTAGAACCAACAAATTACACTATAACTTATTACGATAAAAATGACTGTTTTATTCTAACAAAAGATGTTTATGTTGATATCATGAAAAAATATTCGGTAGATGTGCCAACAGCATTCACTCCAAACGGAGATGGAATTAATGATATAATTTATGTAAAAGGTTGGGGTGTGAAAGATTTAGTTCGTTTCAGTATTTTTAACAGATACGGAGAACTTGTGTTTGAAACAACAGATTATCAACAAGGCTGGGACGGAAGATACAAAGGAAAATTACAAAACGTAGAAACCTACACTTATTTTGCAACAGTAGAAGGATATAACGGAAAAACACAAACAAAACAAGAAACTTTTAAATTATTGAAATAGTTTCAAGTTGCAGGTTGCAGGTTACAGGTTACAGGTTGCAGGTTGCAGGTTGCAAGTTCCGCAAAGCAACTTAAAGAATCTGCAATCTGAAAAACCTGCAACCTGTAATCTGAAACCTGAAACTTGTAACCTGAAACTTGTAACCTGAAACCTGAAACTTGCAACCTGAAACCTGCAACCTGCAACCTGTAACTTGTAACCAACAACCATAAAAACTATGAAAAATTTATACAAGATATTTGCAATAATTATTTTAGTAATGATAGTTAATCTCTCAAAATCACAAGATGTGCATTTTACAAAATTTTATGATGCACCATTAATTTTAAATCCTGCAAATACAGGCAATTACAATGGAAATTGGCGACTACTAAACAATTATAGGCAACAAGGGAATCAAGTTTCGCCATATTACACAACCACAACCATCGCCTTAGACCACCCCGTTTATATACGAAATGAAAAAGCAAGTTTGGGAATTATTTTTATTCACGATAACTCTTCTGCTTTCTCTTTTTTTACAAATAAAATATATCTGTCAAGTGCATATTTTGTAAAAACAACAAGCAATTCCTACCTTCACATGGGCTTGCAAGCAGGATATGTTTTTAAAAACTTGAACAACGAAAAACAAAGCTACCCCGACCAATTTGATATGTCCAGTGGGCAATTTAATTCAAATCTTTATACGGCAGAGCCAATGCAAAAACAATTTACAAATTATTTAGATTTAAACTGGGGACTTGTATATAGCTATTTGTTAGATAATTACAAGATAGAAATAGGAATTGCAATGTTTCATTACAACAAGCCCAAAGAATCTTTTTTTGAGGCAGAAAATAGACTTACGCCCAAATATATAACACATATTTATTATCAACAAAAGTTACCAAACAAATTTTACATAAAACCAATATTATTATATGCCCAACAAAACAAGGCAAGCGAAATTCTTTTAGGAATAAGAACAGGTTTAAAAACCGATAGCAAAATTTTTAAAGATATAAATACTGGTATATTATTTCGTGGAGGCATAAATAGAACACAAGATGCAATAATTGCTCAAACAGGATTTCATTTTAAAAACTACATAATATCAATGGCTTATGATATTAATATTTCAAGTAAACGAAACAGAACTTATACAGGAAATGCCTTTGAAATTTCATTATCATACAGCCGACCTTCTACCGATTTGAGAAACTACAAAATAAAATGTGATATTTTTTGATTTGAGATAAACACTTACAAACCCGCCGAAAGACACTTGGCAACTAGAAAAATATGAAAAACTAAAAAATATGAAAAAAATTACAACCATAATAATCGTATCAATATTTTTACAAATAAGCCCTATTTATTCACAAAGTTATAATATTGACGAACTAAAAAATTGGCAACTTAAGAGTTATGCCGAAAGTGCTATGAGACAAAACGATACTTATTCTGCAATAGAATTTTATGAGGAGTATCATAATCGTTGTAATTATGATTACAATATAGATTTGAAACTTGCAAATCTTTATATTGAAGCAAATAATTATCAGAAAGCAAAGGAAATATACTGGGATTTGTATAAAATAGACAGCGTAAAATATTTAATTCCATTATATAATTATGCAGAAATTCTAAAAACAGAAATGAAATACGTGGAAGCAATAACATATTTCGAAAAGTTTAGAAAAGAAGCTAAAAAAGAACTCAAAGGAAATGAAAAAGAAATGTATATGTATCTTTCAGCAATACAATTGCAAGGTTGCCAATATGCTCTGGAAAATCTGAAGAAAGACAAAACTGTATATGTAACTCATTTAAACACAACTATAAACAAGGCACACTTAGAAACGGCACCGTTAATTTACAACGATACTACTTTAATATATTCGTCTATGGTTGTAGATTCTGTGCCAATCGTAAAAATTGATGAGAGTTATAAAGCTCCTAAAAATCAGTTTTATGCAGCTGTGCTAAAGAACAACGAATGGCAAGGTGGATTTTCTGCTCCCAAACCATTCTATAATTTTGACTCTCTGCATACTGCAAATGGTGTTTTTTCTAAAGATAAAAAACGATTCTATTTTACTTCTACTCACAAAAATAAAATGAACAAAAATATTAGCCACATATACGTAAGTACTCTTGAATATGGAATTTGGCAAAAACCTTATAAATTGAATAAAAAAATAAATTTAAAAAATCATAATTCAACACAGCCAGCCATTGGCGATTGTTATATTGAAAATTACGAAATAATCTATTTTATTTCCGACCGTCCAAAAGGCAAAGGTGGAATGGATATTTGGTTTACTATTTACGATACTAAAATGGAAATATATAAAAAACCCGTGAATGCAGGAGGTTTTATAAATTCTATTTCAAATGAAATTACTCCTTTTTATTGCTACAAAGATACAACCCTTTATTACAGTTCCGATGGTTTGCCCGGTTTTGGTGGTTTTGATATTTTTAAAGCAAAAGGCTGGGCAGCAAATTGGGAACAAGCCGAAAATATGGGTTTTCCTATTAATTCGAGCTTCAACGATATTTATTTTAGTCAAGAACCAAATAGACAAAATGGTTTTATTGTATCCAATCGCAACGGTAGCATAGAATTGAACAGTCCTAATTGTTGCTACGATATTTTTGAATTTGCAATTATAAAAGAAACAAAGAAAGATACTACTGTTTTATCAAACAAGGACTCTTTATATACTACTAATAATATAGTTACAGAAACTCAGACAAAACAAGATACTGCAATAACTTCAATAAATAAAAAATTAGAAGATTATATTATAACTACCATAAATTCTAATACTACAAATAATTCTAACTCTGTGATAATTAATAATTTATATTTTGATTATAATAGCCCAAATTTACGAACCTCTTCAATGTTTTTCCTTGATATTACAGTGCTTCCTCTTATGCAAAAATACAAAAACATATCTGTAGAAATTAGTGCTCACACAGACGGCAAAGGAAGCTATTATTATAATATGGAATTATCAAAACACAGAGCATTTAGTGTTTCTAATTATTTAATAAGCAAAGGAATAGAACGGAAAAGAATAAAATCGGTAGGATATGGCGAAACAAAACCAATAGCAAAAGAAATAGACAGAAACGGAAACGACCTCCCAGAAGGGCGACAAATAAATAGACGCATAGAATTTAAAATAATTGGAGTAAAAAAATAGATTTTTTAGCCACCCACATAAAGTTTAATCCCCCTCCGAGGAGCATCTTTTTGCCAAACTCGACGTTGGACACAAACCTTGCTTTCCATCTTTACACTGGTAGTCCAATAGGCTACACCAGTGTAAGGCTGGAAAGCTTTGCTTTTCATGGCAACACGTTGCCAAGTGTCCTCATTACATTGGCAAATATTGAGTAAAAAAAGTCTAACTTTACGTGGAAAGCCAGACAATAGGTATAAAAACCTATTTGTTAAATATTTTTCAATTTGAGTTATTTTACTCTTATTTAATACTAATATATTCCATAGTTTTGTATTATTATTTTTATTATTCACCTAAAAATTAAATCTATGAAATATCTTACAATTTTTACTATCGCATTTTTATTCTCCATAATTATAAATGCACAACCAACAATTAATTTACAGCCAACAAATACGTCAGTATGTGAGGATGCGTCAAATGCTGATTTTTCTGTTATTTCAACAGGAACAATTACCTGGCAATGGGAAGTTGATAACGGAGGAGGCTTTGTTAATACTACTGACGGTTTAGAATATACAGGATCAAGTAGAGACACGTTAATAGCTTTTTCACCTCTTGCAAGTAAAGACGGCTACGCTTTTAGATGTAAACTTACTAACGGAGGAGGTTCAATTTATACAAATGTTGTATATCTTACTATAAATGCCCTACCCACAGTAACAGCAAACTCAGATGATGCAGACAACACCGTAGCAGAGTGTGATTTAATTACACTTACAGGCGGAGGGACTGTTACTTACTCATGGGACAATGGTGTTACCGACGGTGTTACTTTTACCTCCCTCTTAGGAATAACAACATACACAGTAATAGGAACGGACGGCAACGGTTGCCAGAACACTGATAATATTGACATTACAGTAAATGCAGCAACAGGTCCGGGCAATGCACTCGACTTAGACGGAACAAATGATTACATAAACTTCGGTAACAATGCCAACTTACGATTTGAAAATAATGAATTATTTACATTTGAAGCATGGATAAAACCTGATGTAATAGGTTCGGAAATGGCAATTTACAGTGATTATGATTTAGGCGTTACAAACGGGACTTTTTACCTCAGAATTTTAGCCGACGGAACAGTAAAAGCAACACGAAACGCAACTCCTTGGGATATAACTTCGACAACCATTCTTGAAGCCAGTAAATATTATCACATTGCTGTCAGTTATGATAATGTTAACTTCACATTATATATAAATGGTGTGTTAGAAAATCAAGCTGGCATGTCTGCAAGTGCAGGCACATCAAGCAATAACGTGTATGTTGGTTCTTCAAGCTCTTCCAGTTCTCCTGCTATGTTCTTTAATGGTATTATTGATGAAGTAAGAATCTGGGATAATGCTCTTACACAAAAGGAAATTGTAAATAATATGTCGAAAGAACGCTCAAATTTTGTATCAGAAGCAAACCTTGTAGTTTACTACAAATTAAATGATGGTTCAGGAACAGCTATTACCGACCTCAAAAACTCAAATAACGGAACCCTTATGAATAGTGATGCTGACGAATGGACAGACAGCGAGGCTTTTACGACATGGAAAGGCTCAAACAGCACATCATGGAGCGATGCAGGAAACTGGACGGACGGAGTTCCTACTGCAAACGATAATATAGGAATATGTGCAAATGCTTACAATCCAGCAAGCATGAATACCAACACAAGTGTAAACACAATGGTTGTTACCGAAAACTCAATATTAACTGTTTCAAATACTAACAATATTACAATTGCTTCAAATCTTTTTTCTTATGGAACAATAAATATTAACCCAGACAATATGGGAAGTGCAAATCCAGGTAGCCTTACCATAAATGGAAATCTGTATTTAGAAACAGGTTCAAACCTAAACCTAAAAACCGACGCAAGTGCAAAAGCCTCTGGCTCACTTATTACAAATGGTAGTATTCTGGGAACAGGAAATGTTAAATTTGAAAGATATTTAACCACAGATTACAGATGGCAATATGTATCTTCACCAATTGACGATGCTCTAAGCACATTATATACAAATCATAGTTCATACGGAGGTAATTATAACACAAACTTTTACGGATACAACGAAGGATACGATGGCAACGACCCTGCAAATGCAAATTATTCAAACTGGGACGATTTTGGATACGCATGGCAAGCAGCACACAACAACGACGGAGGAGCAGTTCCTATAACAATGAACACCGCACAAGGATATGCTTTTTATAATACTGCCGAGATACAAGTTGATTACACAAGCACTGCAACTCATTTAAACACAGGCAATAAAAGTATTAGCTTAATTTATACAGACAATGACGACTTAAATGGATTCGGAAGCTATTACGACGGTTGGAATTTGATAGGTAACCCATTCCCTTCGGCTATTGACTGGGAAAATGCCAGTTGGGATAAAACCTATGTTGATAACACAATATATTATTGGAACGGAAGCAACTACGTATATTACAGTGGAACACCAATACAAGGTGTAGGACAAACACTAAATAATGATGCAGGCGGACAATACATTCCTGCCGGACAAGCATTCTTTGTTCATGCAAAACCTTCCGCTGGTGCAGGTCAGAATTTAGTTATAGATAACGATGTAAGAGTTCACAATGGTAATGAGCTATATAAGTCTTCTCCTAAAATTAAAGAATTTGAATTTGTAAAATTAGAATTAGATTTTAATGGAAAAACAGACGAAATAATCGTTAGATTTTTTGAAGAAGCTACAAAAGACTTCGACAGCGACTACGATGCCTATAAAATGTTCCCTTATTCTGATGTGCCACAAATATATACAATGTCATCAAATGAATTTCCATTATCAATAAATTCACTTGAACCAAGCGAACAGGAGGAAGTTAATATTTTATTTATAGCAAAAGAATCAGGAGAATACACCATCTCTCTTAATGATGCAAATTTATTTGAGGAAACAAGAGTATATTTAATGGATAGATACAAAAAAACCAGACTATTACTTACAGGCTCATATACTTTTTATTCCGAACAAGGTGATTTTGAAGACCGATTCTTTTTAGTGTTTGAAAAAAATACTTCTAATGTCGAAAATAAAGAAAATCAAAACTCTGTTCAAATATATACAGTAAATAAAAATGTTAAAATAAATTTCTTAAATAATAACAATACTACTGGAAATTATCAGATATACGATATAACAGGAAAATTAGTAAAAAGTGGAGAGCTTAATGCTGTAAACAATATTGTAGATATGGAAAATTCGAGTAGTGGAATATATATTGTAAAAATATCAAACCAAAAATTAAATTATTCCGAAAAAGTTTTTATTAAATAATTTCTTTTGAACCCACTCAATTTTCAGAAATAGAAACATAGAAAAACTTAATGATTTTAAATATTCATTAAGTTTTTTTTACTAATTTTATAAAATATGTGAAATAACTTATAAAAAAGAAAAAATAAGTATTTATACTCATATTTAATGGCTATTTTATTTCTACCTTTGTATCGTTAAATAATAAACCTCTGATCTGTTTCCAATAAACCACTAACTGTTAGGCAAATACAGCTTCGAAATAGACAATTCCTGATATAAAAATGCTCAATTTGTAAAAAGAATGAAAAATAGAAAAAAGATATTAATTGTTGATGACTCCAGAGAGAATCTTTCTTTATTAGAATTTGTATTGAAAGAGGCAGATTATATTCCTATTTTAGCAAACAGTGGAAAAATGGCATTAAAATATCTTGAAAATAATCAGTCTCCCAGCTTAATTATTTTAGATATAAAAATGCCTGAAATGTCTGGCTTCGAGCTTTGTAGTATAATAAAAAATGATAATAAAATATCAGACATACCAGTTATATTCTTAACTTCATTAAGTAATATAAAAGAAAAAATAGAAGGTTTTAGTCTTGGAGCAGTAGATTATATTTCAAAATCTTTTGAAAGAACAGAATTGCTTATGCGAATAAAAACGCATATAACTTTACGAGAACGAGAGCTAGAGTTAAAAAGAGCAAACAAGGAATTATTTATTGCAAAAGAAAAAATTGAATATCTTGTAGAAAATAGTATTAATATATTTTTTTATTATACAGCCAACCACAAAATTACTTATATTAGTCCTAGAGTAAAACAGGTGCTTGGATATACTCAGGAAGAAACAATTATAAAATGGGCAGATTTTATTTCTGACAATCCGATAAATAAAATTGGACATAAGAAACGAATGAGAGCAATAATAACAGGTAAACGACAGGCAACATATACCTTAGAACTAATACATAAGAACGGAAATAAAATATATGTTGAGGTTAGAGAATTTCCTAAAATAGAAAATGGAAAAACTGTTGCCATATTAGGTTCTTTTATAGACATTACAAAAAGAAAAAAAAGTGAGGATAATTTAACAACAACGATGAAACACCTAAAATCTGCACAAGAAATTGCAAATTTAGGCTATTCTTCAAGAAACCTACATACAGGAGAAGGATACTGGTCGGAAGGAATGTATGAAAGAATAGGTTTTAAACCAAAGGCAGCAGATCGAAATGCTACAACCCTTATAGGATTAATTCATCCTAACGACAGAAATGATGTTATAAAAAGAATTAATAAAGTAATGCAGGCAGAAGGCAATTATGAAAAAAAAGCTCGTTACATTAAAAGAGATGGAGAAAAAGGTTGGATGCATGTTATAGGTGAAACAAAAAAAAATGAACTAGGAGAACTTATACATCGTGCAATAATACAAAATATTACAAAACAAAAAGAAACAGAACTATCATTAGTTGAAAGTGAAAAGAAATATAAACTAATTTTTGAAAATACTCCTGTATCTTTATGGGAGCTTAATATTACCAAGCTATGTAACTATTTTGAAAAAATAAAACGGAAAGGTATAACAGATTTTAACGTGTTTTTTAATGAAAATCCAGAGGAATTATTAATATGTTTAAAGAAAATTCAACTTTTAAATATAAATAATGAAACATTAAACTTGCATGGCTTTAAAAATAAAGAAGAGCTGTTTAATAATAGGAATAAATTACTGACAAGTAAATCGGTTGTTATATTAAAGAAAACATTAATTGCAATAGCTAATAAGAAACATTTTTTTAATTCGGAAGCAGAATTTTTAACTTTTGATGGTAAAAAGAAATACATAAATCTAAAATTTAGAATCCCATCTTATCAATCAAAGAAAAAAATAAGTATAGTGTCTGTAATTGACATTACTTACAAAAAGAAGAGAGAGCTCAAGTTAAAACAAACAAATAATAAAATTGAAAGCATATTAGATACAGCTCCAATAGGTATTGGTTTTATTGTAAAAAGAGAATTTGTAGATGTAAATAATATGCTATGCCAAATAACTGGCTACGAAAAAAATGAATTAATAGGTGAAAATATTCACTTCTTACACATTAATGATGACGAATATGATAGAGTAAACTCTGAAAATTTAAAAAACAGAGAGAAACTTGGAAAATTAAATTTTGAAACAATTTGGAAAACAAAAAAAGGTGAAAAAATAAATGTGTTAATAAGCTCAAAACCTGTAGATAGTAATAATATAAATGCGGGGCTAATTTTTACGGTCTCCAATATTACCGAAAAAATAAAAAAAGAACAAACAATAAGAAAACTATCAACAGGTATAAATCAAAGTTCTTTAAGCGTAATTGTTACAGATACAGAAGGTAGAATAGAATTTATAAATCCACAATTTGCAAAAACAACAGGATACACTTTTGAGGAAATAGAAGGACAAAAACCAAATATTTTAAAATCTGGGCATCATTCTAATAAGTTTTACAACAAGATGTGGAATACAATAAATTTGGGAAAGCTTTGGCGAGGGAAAATAAAAAACAAAACAAAAAATGGAGCTATATTCTGGGAGTCAGTAATAATTAGCCCTATAGTAAACAGAAATAACAAGGTTGTAAATTATATGGCTCTAAAAAGAGATATTACAACAGAAAAACAAATAAAAGAGCGACTTGAAATAACAGAAGCTCAAATAAAAATTTTAACAAAAATAGTTAAGCAACCTGTTTTTATTATCAATAAAAATAAAATAATAACACAATGGAACAAAGGTATTGAAAGACTTTCTGGATATTCAAAAGAAGAAATAATAAGTAGAAAATATACAGACATCAGTTTTTTTGAAAAAGGTAATAAAGTATTTACAAAAACACTTTTAGGTTTGGAAGTAGAAAATTTTGAATTTAATTTTATTACAAAAACAGGAAAAAAAACAACAATAATTTTAAATACCTATCCAGCTTTTGATGATAATAAGCATATACAAGAGATTGTTTGTATAGGGCAAGATATAACTAAAATAAATGAATATAAAAAAGAACTGGAAGAAGAAGTAGAAAAACGAACCGCAGAATTAAAAATATCTTTAGAAAAAGAAAAAGAACTTGGGAAACTAAAAACACAATTTGTATCAATAGCATCACATGAATTTAGAACTCCTTTGGCTGCAATAAGTTCCACGTCCAATTTAATGAAAAAACATTGGAATAAAATAACCGAAGAAAAAAGAAACTTGAAATTTGATAAAATAACAAATCAAGTAGATCACATGGCATTAATGATAGAAGATGTTTTAACTTATGGAAATGTGGAAAGTAAAAAAGTAAAAATTAAGCCTCAAAAAATGCTCATAGATGAGTTTCTTAAAATTATAATAGAAGAAGTTTATTCAATAAAAGCATATAATAAACACAAAATAAATTTAATAGGAGATACAGAAGGTTACAAAATATTTTTAGACCAAAAACTTGGACGAAATATTTTTATAAATCTTTTATCAAATGCAATGAAATTTTCGCCAAACAACAAAAATATAGATTTTGAAGTAAAGAAAGAAGACAAAATATGTATCTTTAAAATAAAAGACTACGGAATAGGAATTCCAGAAAAAGATTTGAAAAATATTTTTAATACTTTCACTCGGGCAAGTAATGTAGAAACAATACAAGGAACAGGATTAGGGCTGGCAATAGTAAAAGAAAGTATAGAAATGATAAACGGAAAAATAAGTGTAACAAGTAAAGAAGACGAAGGAACTTGCTTTAAAATAGAATTACCAATAAGTTTTTGAATTATCGTGTTGTTGAGTTATCGTGTTATCGTGTTATTGAGTTATCGTGTTATCGTGTTATATTTTCTATTCGCTTTGCAAACGAAAACACGAAAACGGAAACTCAAAACACGAAAACTCAATAACACGATAACTAAGAACTCGAAAACTCAAAACTCAAAAACACACTAAATAATGAAAAAGCAAAAAATACTAATAATAGATGATTTTCAACCACTACTTGAAGAGATTGTAGAATTCTTAGAATTTGAAAATTTTGATGTAGAATCTGCCATGAATGGTTCGGAGGGGATACAAAAAGCAATAGTTTTTAATCCAGATCTAATTATTTGTGATATCCAAATGCCTGGAATTAATGGATATAGTGTTTACAAAACATTAGAAAAAATAGATGAGACTGCAACTATCCCTTTTATTTTTCTAACAGCACTTGCCCAAGTAGATGACTATAAAAAAGCCCTCCGACTTGGTGCAGATGACTATATCACAAAACCTTTTCACCTAGAACTTTTATTACATACTGTAAAAAAAAGGTTAGAAAAATTTAATAAATATAAAAACATTAATCAAAATAAATTTGATGCAATAGTAACAAGTCCATTGTTAGGTGTTTGTATTTTTAAGGAGAATAAAGTTATTTTTACAAATAAAAAATTTACTAAAATTACAGGATATACTCAAAATGAGCTAAATAATATAAATATAGAAAAAATTATAATTAATGGTGATGAGAAAATTACATCAAATTTTAAATTATGCCTTTCTGGTTTAAGAGATGTTTTTCAAGAGAAAATTGCTATTGTGAGCAAAGATAAAAAGACTATTTTTATAGAAGTATTTGGGCGACACATTGTTATTGCAGGCAAAAATGCAGTTGTAGGGACTATTTTAGAATATCAAACAAATAATAAAAGCAAGAATAACTACGGCAAACTTACTTCTATAGCTGAATATCTAAAAAAAATAGGAAAAGATGAAATTGTAGAAGAAATAATTAATGCCGAAAATTTAATTTCATTTAGTAGAGAGGGCAAAAAAGATAAATTATTAGCACTAACAAAACGAGAAGAAGAAATTCTAAAATTAATATGTTTGGGATACACCAACAAAGAAATTGCCGAAAGATTATTTATCAGTTATCGAACAGTTGGTAATCACAGAGCCAAAATATTAGAAAAAACAGACACAAAAAATACAGCACAACTTGTTGCTGTGTCTGTAAAAGACGAATTAATAGAATTTTAGATTGCTATTAGTTCTTGGCTATTGGCTTTTAGCAAAAAAAAAAATCACTTAGAAATATATTTATTTTCTTAGCAAATAGCAAATAGCTAACAGCCAAAAGCAACAGCCAAAAGCTAATAACTAAATATAAATTTCAATTTTCAAGAAATACTTCAAACATGTTTTTCTGCATGATAAGAAGAGCGGACTAATGGACTGCTTTCCACAAATTTAAAGCCTTTTTGCAGAGCGTATTTTTTATATCTTTCAAAAATATCTGGGTGAACGTATTCTTGCACTTCAATATTTTGTTTTGTAGGTTGCAAATATTGTCCAATAGTTAATACAGAACAGTTTACAGCTTTTAAATCATCTATGGTCTCAAGAACTTGTTTTTCTGTTTCGCCAAGTCCAAGCATTATTCCAGATTTAGCAGTAACTCCCTGTTCTGCAATATGTTTTATGACATTCAGACTTGTATCGTATTTTGCACGGGTTCTTATTTGCGGACTTAAACTTCTGACAGTCTCTAAATTGTGAGAAATTACTTCTGGTTTAGCATCAACAACTTTTTGGATATACTCCTCAATACCATCAAAATCTGGAATTAAGGTTTCAATAGTTGTATTTGGATTTAGTTTTTTTATCTCAATAACAGTTTTTGCCCAAATTTCAGAACCTTTGTCCTTTAAATCGTCCCTGTCCACAGATGTTAATACACAATGTTTTAGGTTTAGTAATTTTACAGAACGAGCTATTTTTAGAGGTTCGTTGATATCGGGAGGGAGAGGCTTGCCTGTATCTACCGCACAAAATTTACATGAGCGAGTGCAAATATTCCCCAAAATCATTAGAGTTGCTGTGCCTGCGTCCCAACATTCGCCCATGTTGGGACATTTTCCACTTGTGCAAATTGTGTGTAAACCATTGGTTTTTATTATTTTATTTACTTTTGTAAAATTACTTGATGTTGGTAATTTTATTTTCAGCCAGTCTGGCTTTCTTCGTGTATTCATTTTTCTTAATTTGAATCTATAACAGTTCCTGAACCAGAAACATCTATACTAACACTTGGGTCTCCCTTATAATACACATTACCACTGCCTATTATACTTACTGCCAATTTTTCTATTGCCCAAATATAAATATTTCCCGAACCAGTAATTTCTACTTTTGTTTCGTTGGTGAGAAGTTCATAAGCCTCTATATTTCCCGAACCAGCAATATCAATGTTATGAAGTTGCGTAGTATCTTGACTTGCAAGCGTTACGTTTCCTGAACCATTTATCTGAGTATTAAGCTGTTTACTTACAGAAATATTGCTAAAATTAATATCTCCACTTGCATTAATTATTAAATCCAGTTCTTCGGTTTCAAATCGTTTTTCTATAATTATTTCACCAGAACCGTTCATTGTTATTCTATCAATATCGCTGGTAGATATATATATATCTACACCGTTGTGGTTTGTAACACAGTGGTCGTAGGAAATTTCTATCTCACCATTTTGCACGGTCATTTCTATTTCGTTTAAAATGTTTTCTTGTGCCACAATGGTTATCGAAGCCGTATCTGATTGTTTAACATGCAAGTTGGCATCAATTTCCAAACGAATTTGATTAAAATTATTAACTGTTCTTTCTTGGGTAAATTTTTCGCCCTCTCCTTTTGTGCAAAATATTCCACTTGTGCAAGAACTCATAAATATTGCAATAATCAATAATGGTAAGTAAAAAGTTGTTTTTTTCATGATTTTTTAAATTATTAGATGGTGTAACTTTAAAATTAGTAAAGAAGAAAATAATTAACATACTGATTATCAATTATTTTTTTTAAGATTAACTTTTTTCTTTACAAACTTTATATATTAAATTTGATTATTATTTTCGACAAATATAATATTTTTTTGAAAAAAAGAATTGTTTTTTTCAAAATTCAGTTTCAGTGTCCTGGCTAAAACTTCTGTTCCTGAAGAAGCCTATAAATTCCTTAATAAAAAAATAATTGACAACAATTAACTTAATTCAGGTTATTTTTAATATAAGCAAGTCTATTTACGATTGGTTTACTCCTGGTTATCAAGTGTAAACCAATCATAAATTTAAAATAGTCAATCTACTTACTTAATAAAGTTACTCAAATTATTAATTTACTGAATTATTTCGAACCTTAATAATAATCCATATTAATTTTTACAAATATTTTTTTATTTAAAATAAATGTTATTATCTTTGTAAAAATAAAAAATTAGGATTTTCCATGTAAATATTTGATTACTAAAAAACAAAAAAAATGAGCAAATTTACAAATGAGTTGGTCTTAGACCACAAGGAAATAACTCAAATGCTGAAAAAGTTAAGGAAACTTGGTGTTAGAAGTCCAGAAAGTAGAGAGCTTTTAATGAAATCAAAAGATAAACTTTTAGCTCATTTAGCAAAAGAAGACACAAAATTATACCCTCCTTTATACGAAAAAGCAAAAACAGACGCATCACTTGCAGGAACATTAGATATATTTGCAAAAGAAATGCAAGGTATTACAGGTTTTGTATTGCAGTTTTACGAAAATTACACAAAAAGAGAAGATTTATTAGACAGTGATAAATTTGTGAAAGATATTGCAAAATTTATTAGTGCTTTGCAAACCAGAATATTAAAAGAAGAGATTGCATTATACAAACTTTATGATAAGTTAGGAATTGATGATGAGTAATTCTATTTTTTGGCGTTTTTCACGAGTGCCAATTTCGGCGTTACTTTTGAAATTTTAAAATACTCATTTACAGATGTAAACTTCAATTCTAAAATTTCAAAAAAGCCTTGAACTTGACACTCGTGAAAAACGCCTATTTTTTTAATTGGCTACCGCCAGTAATATTGAAAACTCTTTTGTTTCTCCAATTCTTTCATTATTCATAATTTTATGAAGCTATACATCGTTCCTACACCAATTGGTAATTTAGAAGACATAACTTTTAGAGCAATAAAAATCCTCAAAGAAGTAGATACAATTCTTGCCGAAGATACTCGCAAAACGTCGATTTTGCTTGCACATTTTAATATCAAAAATAAATTACAATCTCACCATAAATTTAACGAGCATAAATCGGTAGAACATATTGCACAGCGAATAAAATCTGGCGAAAAGATAGCACTCGTAAGCGATGCGGGCACTCCTGGAATATCCGACCCTGGATTTTTACTCGCTAAAACTTGCATAGAAAATAAAGTAGAAGTAGAAACTTTGCCCGGAGCAACTGCTTTTGTTCCTGCACTAGTAAACTCTGGCTTGCCTTGCGACAAATTTGTTTTCGAAGGTTTTTTGCCTCCCAAAAAAGGACGACAAAAAAGAATCACACAATTATCAGAAGAAGAACGAACTATGATTTTCTACGAATCTCCACACCGATTGATAAAAGCCCTAAAACAATTTGCAGAATTCTTTGGAGCAGACCGTAAAGCCTCCGTGTCTCGTGAATTATCAAAACTTTACGAAGAAAACAAACAGGGAACTTTACAAGAACTAATAACTCATTTTGAGCAAAAAAAAATAAAAGGAGAAATTGTTATCGTGGTTGCAGGCAAATAAACAGTTATCAGTTATCAGTAAACAGTTATCAGTAAACAGTTAGGCAATGCCCTGATAACTGTTTACTGATAACTGTTCAGAACCATTTGTTTTTTAGAACAAACCATATTAAATTAGTTCCCAGACTAATATGATGAAAAATTGTAGAAAATAAACCGTAGAATTTCCGCATAATTCTAAAACGTTCTTTAAGACTTGGAACAAGGTTGTGTTTAGTCAATCCACCATCTAAATATCTGCAAATAATTAGGTTTGTATTTTTTATTTTGGTAGATTTTTTCATTATTTTTATGCACCAGTCAAAATCTGCCGAAAATTTATATTGCAAATCGTAAAGATCCACCAATTCTCTTCTTGCAATAAATGCTTGATGACTAACTCTCATTCCTCGTTTAAAACTCTTCCAATTTAATTCTAGTGGAGCAGATAAACGTCTCATTCCTATCTCTTTCTCCTCAATATCTACAATAATTGTTTCACCATAATAAATATCTTGTGGCTCGTTGGCAGAGGCGAATATTTTAGATAAAGTTTGTGGTTCATAAAAAACATCACCTGCATTCATAAAAATAATATAATCGCCAGTAGCTTCTTTAATACCTTTATTCATAGCATCATACAAGCCATCATCTGGTTCACTTGACCATTGACTTATTTTATCATTATATTTTTTAATAATATCTACTGTCCCATCATCTGATTTTCCATCAATAATAATATATTCAATATTATTATAAGTCTGATTAATAACAGATTGTATAGTTTTTTCAATTTCTTTTTTTGCATTAAAAGAAATTGTGATAATACTTATTTTCATAGTAAATTTACGATTTTAAACTTACAATTTAGATTGACAACTTGACAACTTTCAACTTGATAACTTCTTATCCTTTTCTTCCAGCACCAGCTGAATTAGGGCATTCTATTTCAATATTAATTTCTATTTTTTGAAATGAATTCTTTTTTATTATTTTAAATTTTTTGAGTGTTTTTTTCTTTTTCGTATCTACTATTTTATAATTACCTTCTTCTTCGGGTAATACAATTGAATATTCGCCCGTTTTGGCATCACTTTTTGATGTTCCTACAACCTTGTTTTTGTCCATATTTATTAATTCCAAATTCGCTTCTACTGGTTTTTTCTCGCAGTCGTATAATTTTCCACTCACAATTATTGTAGGTTTTGGAGTTAGTCTGTTATCAATATCCAATAAGTTAGCATAATAAATATCTCCATCTCTAATAAAATAAGCCTCTGTGCCAGACGCAGTTATAATAAAACCTAAGTCATCTTTTTCGGTATTAAATGGTTTTCCAATATTTATTATATTTGAACAATTTCCATCATCATCTATATTTGCTTTAAAAATATCCAGACCACCATATCCACCATAACCATCAGAGGCAAAGAATATTGTCTGTCCAGCTCCTGCAATAAAAATAGAGCGTTCGTCTTTTCCTGTATTTATAGCCATTGGTCTTGGATACGACCATTTATTGTTTGTTTTTTTGCTAAAATAAAAATTAAGATTGCCACCATAATCTGATCCACAAGCGACAATAAATTTTTTGCCATCTGGCGAAACAGACATTCCATCAGTTGCAAATGCCCAAGTTTCGCTCTTAAAAAAGAGTGTAATATTTTTGCCAAAGCGTTTTGGCTCAGACCATTTATTACCAATTTTTTTGGAAATATAATAAGGTCTATTTTCATAATCGTATCTCCAACTTTGAAAAATTAAAGACTGCCCATCTGGTGAAATATTGGGTTCGTCCTCTCCAATTGAGGTGTTGATTATTTTATCCAAACATTTTGGTTTTTGCCATTTTCCATTTCTTTTTTCGCTACACCAAATATCTCCATCGTATTGACTTTTACCTTTATAAGTATTATAATTTTCAGAAGACCAAGTCTGCTCACCTCTGCTACTAAAAAAATATAAATATTTCCCATCGGGAGATATTGACAGGTTAGTCTCTCTATACGTGGAGTTTAAGATATTTAATTTTGTTACTTTTACGTTTTTATGTTTTAAAATAGGAACATTTTGAGCGTTTACCACCGAAAATATTAGGATAAAAAATATAGTTGTAAGATTTTTCATAAGGGGATTGTTTAAATAGTTGATATTGATATAATTACTTTAATTTATCGCATCAATACAATTTTTTGATAAATTATAAAACTTAGAAATATCTTGTTCTATATTTTTATCAATTTTATTTATTTTACTTATAATTTCAATAATTATTTTCTTTTCATTGATAAAAAAAGTGTGCCATTCTTTTTTCTTTACGATATTCCATTTTGCTTTATTTTTGTCTAATTCATTGCTAAAATCATTCCATTCTAAGTTTTGCCATTCGTAGAGTTGTTTTCTTAGTTTTTTTATTTTCAAATCACTTTCCATTAGAGCAGAAAAACTTTCTTTGGCTGTATTTAATTGTTGATATAAATTTATAATAGTATCAACTTTTTCAGCTATTTTATTTTGCTCTATTTTAGAAACTTCCGGAATAGGAATTTTTCGCACATCTCTCACCAGAATTTTGGGAAACAAGCCTTTTTTAGCTTTTGGCGAAGTATTATAATGATACCAACCCATTAATTTTGAGTTAAGTATAGCAAGAATAAATTTTAAACTATAATTTTTATCAGATTGAATAACATTTATTATTGAAGGAGTGTTGTAATACTCTTTATTTGTGTAGGTCGCAAATAAAGTTCGTTCGGCAATTTCACGAATTAATATTCTTGACTCGGTGAAAAATTTTTGTTCACGAGGAGCAGCAAGCCAATTTCCATAACTTATCCAGGTATTTCCATTCCAAATTAAAGAATATTTCCGAATATCTCCGCCTCTTAATTCTTTTTTATAAGTCTCATCTTTTTGTGTTTCTGAATGCCAAACTCTATTTTGGATAGTATATTTATCATGTCCTCTGTATTTATCATAAGGAATTAAACCTTGCGAAACCTCACAAATATCACCAATAGAGAGTTTTACAGTCCTAATTTTTTTAATAACCTCCGACATTTTTTCGGAAAGAGTAAATAACGTTAGCCAATTTCCTATTTCTGTTTCAAGCTGTTTTTTTTCTAAATATTTGTCGGTATTTATTTTTTCCTCGTCTCTGGTATAAATACTAAATTTTGTGGACTCTTCCGTTTGCGAATTTCGGATTGAAACAATACAATTTCTAACATTCGCATCTTTAAAAATATCAAGTTCCGATAAATCTGAAAGTGCTGTAACCTGATAATTATCAATAATATTCTGACGGTATTTTTCCGCAAAATGATTAGACATAAAAGTATTTGGAATAATATAAGAAAGCAAACCATTTTTTTGCAATAACTTCAAACCTTTTGTTATAAAAAAGTAATAGATTTCATAATCTGGAGTTAGACTATCAAATTTATCAAAATACTTTTTTTCCGTTTCATTAAAATCCACACCATAAGGCGGATTACCAACTATCACATCAAAACCTCCATTTTCCAAAATTTCTTTAAATTCATTGTTCCAGTCAAAAGTTTTTTCTTTTGCAATTTTAATATTGTCAATCAGCGAATTACCACATTTTATATTGCCTTCTAAGTTTGCGAGATTATCTTTCTTTGTTGCAGTCTTTAACCAAAGTCCAAGTTTGGTTATTTCCACACTTTCAGAATTTAAATCTACACCAAAAATATTATTAGAGACAATATATTTCTTAATTTTCCATTCTTGCAATTCGTTTGGCAGTCCATTTGTATCTAAATTTAATGCTCCATTTTTTTTAGATTTTGGCAAAAAATCATTTAATTTTTGAGTAATATCAATTATAATTTTCCATTCATCAACAAGATAATCAAATGCTTGTGAGAGAAAAGCTCCCGAACCGCAAGCAGGGTCAATAATTGTGATAGAACTGAGAACTTTTTTATATTCGTCCCATAATTTCAACTGCCTCGTTTTTTCCGCAGGCATAGTCGCAAGTTCCTGAATGTCATTTATTCCAATAGCTTGTTTTTTTTCATTCAACCATTTCCCAACAGTATTTTCAATAATGTAGCCTGTAATATATTCTGGCGTGTAAAAAATTCCGTGTTTTTTACGCTCATTTATGACTTCGGTAATTTTATTCTCTACTAAATTATCAATATTTTCGGCTTGCTCGCTAATTTGTTTTTCGGAAATTCCTTTTTTTAGCTCCTCAATATCGCTTATTGATTGCTCAAAAATATGTCCGAGAATATTGATATTCAAATCGCTTTCAAAATCGTAGTTAGAAAGTTCTAATAATTTTGAAAGGAAATAATCCTTGATTATCAGACTGTTAATAGTTGGATTGTTTTTGAACAATCCTCCATTAAATTTGTGAAGACGTGGCAACATGCCTTTGTTCATTGCCACGAATAGGTGTTTTAATTGTCGCCAAAGTTCATTGTTGTCGTTTGTCCATATTTTTTCAGAAACCTCTTCAAGTTCTGGTAAAATATTATGTTTAACTAATTGATAATCTTTTACAACACTTATAAAAACTATTCTATCAATAATTGTTTGAGCAAAATTAATTAATTCTAAATGCGAAACTTCTTTGTTGTGAGTTATCAGATGGCTTACAAATAGTTCTCTAAGTGTTTTGTAGTGAGCATAAAACTTCTCCGAAATTTCTTTTTCTTGTTCTATTCTATTTTCTAAAATCTGCTCAATTACAGAATTTTGTTTCTGTAAAAATAATTGTCCTTTTGAAAGTAAATAATAAAAGCGATTAAACTCCTCGTCAATTGTGAGTGAGCTAATCTCAAAGCTCTCATATTTATTTATATCATTTGCCTGATAAAGTCTTATTTCCAAAAAATTGCTGACAATAATCCATTTGCAATTTTCACCAATTTTGTGAGCATACATAAATGCTTGTTCTATTGGACTGCCTTTAAAATCTTTACGGTTTTGAGGTTTATCAAGTGGAGTTCGTGCATTTTTTAGTTCAATAACAACTCTAATATCTTTTTGGATTTTTTTATTTTCATTTATAGAAAAAAATCCCAACGCTCCGTCTGATTTTGAAGCATCAAAATTTGTTTTTGCCTCTTCTATTAAATTCCATTCTTTTTCGTTTTCACTATCGTATTCTAAAATACTTCCAAAAAAAGTTTGCAAAAATCTTGATTGTAATTCCTCTTCTTTTTGCTCAATAATTTTTCCGCTATCAATATTTTTTTGCCAGCTACGTATATGCTCAATTTTCTTATTCCGACTTTTAATATTTTCGGATAAAAAATTGTGCAAACGCTTTTTTATATCTTTTGTAGCAAAAATTGTTTGATGTGTCATTTTTTTGATTTACGATTTTTTGATTTACGATTTACGATTGGTTTACACCTTATAATAAGGATATTAAAGTTCAGTATTACCAAATAATTTACCTGGTTGTTTCCTTATTTCAGACCTCTAAAATTAGAGCATAAAAACTGGACGTTTTCGTAATTCACAGAT
>JAOZQN010000279.1 GCA_029932195.1 Bacteroidales bacterium
TAATATTTTTGAGGGCAACTTTACTTTCTAAAAGATGGAGTTATATGATATTAAAGAATAATTTGCAAGCAATATTTTTTCTAAATTCCGATTTAGGTTGGATTGTGGGAGATAATGGTTTAATTTTAAAATTTAATAATGGAGAATGGTTAGTTGAAGAAAGTGGAACAGAAAATAAATTAAATTCAGTGTATTTTGCTTCTGAAAAATGTGGTTTAGCTGTTGGTGATGATGGGACTATTCTTAAATATAATGGTTCAAAATGGAGTAAATACGAAAAAATGACTTGTAATAACCTATTATCGGTTGTAATTACTCCTAAATACGAAGCTTGGATAGGAAGAGGAAAAACAATTTTGTATAATAAAAATTGTTCTAAGAAATAGTGCTTATACCAAACCGCAATCAAAATAGTGTTTTATAAAATGAATTATTTTTTCTTTATTTGATTTATCAAAATTCTTGCATAGCCGTAGCTATGGAACAATTTTTTAAAGAAAAATAAACAGAACTTGTGAACGTCTAGAAATAAATTTTTAACACCTTATGCTACCTTTGAGAGCAAGGGGTGGACTTATCAATGGATTATTTATAGACTGGTTAAATTTACAAATATAATTTACTATATTTTCCTGTTCTAACTATTTCTTCAATTATTCTGCCTGTAACAGTCCCAATTCCGTTTATTCTACTCAACTCACTTTTAGAATAAGTTTCAATAGGTTTTGGGAGTTCCGAAATTTTGTAAGCTGCATAACTGTATGGATTTTTAGCATTTTTAAATTTCAAAATATAATCAAGATGTTGTAAAGTTACAATAACAAGGTCGGTTTTGGTAATAATTTTTCTGTAAATATGCGGAGGGATTCTTTTTGGAATTTTATATTTTGTAGCAAGCTGGTTAAATAACTGATGTGCAGACATATTATAATCGAAATGAGCTTCTCCCCACTGACTTTTATTTGCGTAAATAATATCATAACTACTTTCCAAGTCGGGGAAATTCTTAACTAAATTATCCATAAAATAATTCTTTTGAATCTCTGGTTTCAAGGTCATTGTGCTAAAAATAGAAAAATCAATTCCTGCTTCTTTTCCTTTTTGCAAAGTATTGTCCATAATTTTGGGAAGGTCGGTGATAAATGGAATAACTGGCATAAGAAACATCCCCGTAGAAATTCCTGCACGATTTAATTTTCGGATTGTCGCAAATCGCTCAGATGGCAAGGAAGCTCTGGGTTCAAAGATTTTACTAATATTGTCGCTTGCCGACGAAAAACTAAAACTAACCAATGCTTTGCTTTGTCTATTTATTTCTTGAAGCAAATCAATATCTCGTTCAACAAGTGTGGATTTTGTTAAAATATGAACTGGATATTTATATTTTACCAAAAGTTCCAATGTTTTTCGTGCAAGCTGATATTTTTTCTCAATAGCTTGATAGGAATCTGTAACACCACCACCAAGCATAACGAAGCTTTTTGGCATAGGTTTTCGTTTTCTTGCGGGATTTAGTTCACGGTCAAGAATTTCTATCGCATTGGTTTTTACCTCAATATCGTTTCCAAAATCTCCTTCCACTCGGTAAGTTTCTGATCTTCCATCGCAATAAGTGCAGTTGTGCATACAACCTCGATAAAGATTTAGACCATAGTGTGTTAAAAACCATGAATCTATCTTTTTTTTCTTTCGTAAAATTGTTTTTGCTTCTTTTTCGTTAATCATTCTTGTAATTATTTAGCCTTGATATTTTAATATGGGTTATTAATACTTTTAAAATATTTGTCGAAAGCCGTTGTTTTTAATCTGCCAAAATAACCTTTGTTTGTTTTGTAATCACTATCGTATAACCATATTTCAGGGTGTATTACGTCTCTTCTTATTACTATTTTTTTATTTCTTCTTCCATTAGAAAATATAACAAGAATAGAATCTGAATCATGAGAGTGTGAAGAATGATTAGTAAAATCTCCTCCTTCATAAAATAATTTTAGTATTTCCTCATTGTTTTCAACAGTATCACCATTGATTTGCAATTCAATATTTCCTTTGTTGTCTTCTAAAAATTCGTTAAATTCTTTTGTTATTCCATATTCTAAAAGTATTAAAAGTAGCATAATTAAAGCTATGAAATAAAAAGGAAAACCAAAATAAAAAGCTAACAATGGTTTTTTCATTAACCTTTTATTTATTTTTTTTCCAAAAAAAATAAAAATAAAAAAAAGAATTAATAGTAGTAATATAAATATATACAAACCATTAAATCCTAAAAAATCTATAAAGTGTAGCATATTTCTCTAAATTTATTAAGTATTTAAGGTATATCAAATTGATTTTGCTTCTTTTTCGTTAATCATTTTTGTTTCTATAAAAGATGTTCTTTTTGTATTTATATTCGTCAATTTTAAGTAAATCCATAACTCTAATTGGTTCTTTTTTTACTAAATTTCGGCAGGCTCTATATGCAATCCAATACGAATTTTTATTTCCGCTACTTACCAATTCTTCTACAATTTTGTAAACACGTTCTTTGTCTGTTCTTGCCCAGTCGCTCAGGCTGTTGCCAGCAGAAGAGCGAGGATAAATATCCTTTTCTTGATACAAACTTTCAATAACAGAGAAACAGAAGTTAGGATTTTTCAAAAACCATTTATTATCTGCCACGGGGCGAATAGATTCACAAGTAAAACGTCTCATTAGTGGATTGCTGGATTTTACATTGTGTAAATACCATGCTTCCATTTCTGCTGGGTGCTCCTTTATTAATTTGCGAATAAAACCTGCCGAGCATTCTCTTGCCTCCCACTTATTGTCCGTTGCGGCTTTTTCAAAAACAGATAAAGTTTTGTCCAAATTTTCTTTTTCTAATCCATAAATAGAGATTAGCTGAACAGCCAAACTTCTTACAAATTGGTCGTGTTCCTCGTTTTCATAAATTTTATTTGCGAACTCAAAAACATCTATATTTTTATTAGTTAGTAATTCGTAAAAATCTAAGCCCATTTGTTTTATAATGCTATATCGTCCATAAGATATTTTTTTCTTTGGCGGAATATCTTCTCTAACTTTCGCAATAAGGTTGAAAATTTTCTCAACTATTTCAGAAATACTACTATTATTAATATCTTCGGATATTGATAATAATTCTTTTTGATGTTCAGAATTTATTAGTTTAAACATAAGTCATTTTTGTTTTGAGATTATTTAATATTCTCATTAAAATCCATTATTATTTGTTTTTCTTTTTTGTAATTATATGCTTCCAAAATATCTAAAACCACAGCAAGAGTTTGTTTTGTGCGAAATTTCACAAGCTCGTTTGATAATCTAAAATAGTAACTACAAACTGGTTTTAACGATAGTATTCCAACTGGAAAATCTCTACATGCGTCCGAACGAGAATTATGTATTTTACAAAAATTTCCCTCTCCAAGATTATTACAACTAAAAATCCATTCGTTTTTTTTATTTTCGCCTATTTTTACCCAAGCATTATTTTGTTTTGGGTTGGAAATTAACCTCTTAAAAGATTGTTCATCTTTTATCATATCACCATCAGAACCTTTTAAAACTACACTTTTACAACAAGACTCTTTACAATTTGCATAATCACAAATTCCATTTTTTTCAAACAACAAATTAATTATTTTATAAATACTCTGGTCGTTTCCATTCAAATATGCTAATTCAAGTAAATAAAAAGCTTTTTCTTTCTGATTTAATTCCAAAGCCACCAATGCCATGCTATAAAAAAGAATTCCAGAGTTTTTATTTTTATCATAAAGCTCCATGAAAATATTTTCAGCCTCTTTGTATTTTTTCAGATGATATAAAATTGTAGCTTTTGTAAAAAGAATTTTATCATTTTTTTGATTACTATCAATAAGCTCATCAACTAATTGTAGAGCTTTTTGATAATTTCCAGTTTCAATATATTGTGAAATATTCATTATTATGAAAAATTTGTTTTGCATTAAAAAATCAAAAGACAATAATAATGTATTTATTTAAAAACTTCAAAACTTCTTTTTAGTTTGTGTAAAAAACTCTACCAATTTACAAATATTCAACTTTTGTTAAAATATTTCATTTTATAAAAAACTTAAACTATCTTTGCGTTGGTTTAATGCGATAGCCAATTAAAAAATTAAGACTAAACACTCATTTATGAAACCATATCAAATACTTTTAATGCTTTTGTCTGTTTTTGTTTTACTTTTTGGGTTAATGCTTTTGTTTCCCAAAGATGGAATAAAAATTACAGATAATTTTAGTTTGCAATTTACAACTTACGAGGAGTTTTTTTCGGAAAAAGAAAGCGTAGATATTTCTGACATAATAGAAGACACCGATGTTGCCGAAGACACAGTTATTTTTGAAGAACCAGAAATACTTGATTCTGCTTATATTGACTCTGTTCTTGTTGTCTATAAGGCAGTTCCAATTAGTTACGATAGTGTTCGCCAATATTTAGAATTTCCCGAAGGCAACCGAAATTTACTTGATACAATTTTTGCTGTTTTATCTAACCTAAAAAACACAAACGACCTTATTAGAATTTTGCATTATGGTGATTCTCAGATAGAAGTGGATAGAATGACATCCTATATAAGATATAAATTGCAAGCCGCTTTTGGTGGCAGTGGTCCTGGATTTATGCCTGCCGAACAAGTTTTTGGATTTAAGCAACCAATGGTAATGTCAAGCTCGGAAAATTGGCATAGATACACCATTTTTCCACGAAAAGACTCTGTAATAGAGCATAAGCGTTTTGGAATACTTGGTAATTTTTACACTTTTACTGCCTACGAACAGCCAGACAGCTTATTTGCCGATTCAACTTATTCTGTTTTAGACGAATCTTTATTTGATAAAAAAGAGACTCAAACAGCTTGGTTGAGTTTTAAAAACTCACCAGTAGCTTATAGTAATGTAAGACAATATTCGCAAGCCAAAATGTTTTATGGTTATAATAAATCAGATTTTAATCTTAAAGTTTTTGTAGATGAGCAAGAAGTCTCTAACAAAAATCTCCGCTCAACCGATTATTTGTCGGTAGAAAGTTGGGATTTTGGAACTTCGCCAGAAGAGGTTAAATTTGAATTTACAGGCACGGATAGCCCTGAAATATATGGCTTTACGTTTGACGGATACCGAGGTGTAGCTGTGGATAATATTCCTGTGCGAGGTAGTTCGGGACTATTTTTTAGTAGAATGGACTTGGGACTTATGCACCAGATGTATCAAAATCTTAATGTGAAATTAATTATTCTGCAATTTGGAGGAAATAGAGTTCCCTACGACTCTACACATATTATTGCATATAAAAATTATTTTGCCCATCAAATAAAATTATTGCAAAGCATAACTAATAATGTTCCCATTATAGTTATAGGACCAGGTGATATGTCTCAAAAAGTGAAAGATAATTACGAAACACACGAAAATCTGGAAGTGGTAAGAAATATGATTCGTCTTGCGGCATTGGAAAATAATTGTGCTTTTTGGGATATGTATGAAGCTATGGGAGGACGAAATTCTATGGCGAGTTGGGTTTTTCACGATCCGCCACTTGCAAGCAAAGATTTTATCCATTTTACACCAAACGGAGCAAGAATTGTTGCACAAATGTTCTACAACTCCTTAATTTACGAATATAATTCGTCATTATAATTTTTTGGTGGAAAGTCAGTGGGCGACTTCGCTGAAAGTCAAAAGGGTAACTTAAAGTCGCCCCCTGACTTTTTCCGATTCCTTAGCTTAATCTATAATTTTTCAGTTCTTGTCTAACTTTTTTTGAGTTTGGACTAACTTTTTCCATTAAGTTCCAAAAATCTATGCTATGATTTTTTTCTACTGTGTGGCAAAGTTCGTGCAATAAAATATAGTCTATCAGGTGGTAAGGTAATTTCATTATGTAGAGAGTAATATTAATATTGTCTCTATAACTACAACTACCCCAACGAGTTTTGGCACTTGTTATTTTTATTATCTGATATTTAAAATTGTGTGTTTTTGCCAAAAAATCTAACCGTTCTGGAATATACCTTTTTGCCTCCCTTCTGTAAACCTGACTTATAATATCTTTTATTTGCTCTTGATAAAAATCGTCTTTAAAATCTGCTTCCAATGGTATAAAAATTTCTACAAAATCCTTATTTTCAGTAATTTTAAGTTTTGTAGATAAATGACGTAAAAATTTTATTTTGTGATATTTAGTCTCAATTATTTTATTTTCGTCATAAATAAAACGTTTTTTCTCAATATCTTTTATTTTAATAACCGTTTTTTCTAACCAGTCTATATTTGCCAAAACGAAACTTTCTGCTTCTTTGTAAGTTGCTCTGTCAGGAACGGTTACACGAATGTTTTTTGCAGGACGAACCAATATTTTCATCTTTTTTGCTCTACTATGTTTCACAAAATGGACTTCGCCAATATTTTCGTATTTTTTTATCATATTTTTTACAGTCTTCAGTCTTATGTCTGCAACGCTATGTAATAGACTTTATTTTTCTGGACTACTCGCTTAATGTCGATCTAAGACATAAGCAAATTATTCATTATTCATTAAATTTATATTAAAGAAATTTGTTTTATGATAATGCTTTTTTCGGTTTCTATTTTTATAAAATAAATTCCAGCTTCTAAATTATTTGCATTTATAGTTGCCTTTTTTGTATTTATAAATAACTGACTCTTAATTGTTTTACCCAAAACATTATAAATAGAAACTTTATAATTTTCAGTTTCAATAAAATCAATATTAATAATATTATTAACAGGGTTTGGATAAATAATTATCTCATTTTTACCTGTTTCCGAAATATTTACATCGTTTGCAGTAGAAAATAGAACTTGGTCGCCAGTTCCATAATCGCCAGTAGGATAGTTCATTAAATTAAGTCCTTCGGAGTCTGTGAGAAAAACATGTCCTGTTGGACTGATGCCGTCATCGTAAGCATCTTCAATGGAAAAAACATAGCAGCCATTTGGTAGGTTAAAACTCTCATTTATTTGAACTTGCGAGCCATTAATATAAGGACCACCAGATGCAACAATTCCTTCGTTTCCAGAAATTTCCCAACTAAGTTCGCTACCGTAATTATCGGTAAGAATATCTAAATAAATAGTATTTATTGCTTCTAATGATTTTTCAAAAGTTAAAATTTGACTGTTATTAATTTCGTTATCATCTTGATTAATAGCTATCTCCAAAGTATTTGTATTTTCTGGAATAAAATGTATTTCTGATAAAATAATTTCCTGAGTATGTAGAGGAAGTATTGAACCTATGAAATTGTAAGTCTCTACTGTTCCGCTGTTTATAGAATAATCAATTTCAATAGAAGTAATTTCGTTGCTTCCCATGTTTTGAATATCAATAATTGGATAAAGACTTGTTCCACAGATAATTGTTGGGTTATTTATGCTTAATAAATTAGCATCGTTGGAATATTCAAAATTAGTAAATGTTGGCATACAGGCATTTCCAGTAATAATTTCCTGATGAGTTTCGGATATAAAAGCAACCACCTCCATATTCACCAGTTTTACAGGCACTTCTCTGTAATCCAGCGGAATAGTGTATGTGTAGGTTTGATTTATAAAAGTGCCAGAGCTTGTTGGCGATATTTCTTCACCCCACTGATTAGTAATAAGGTGCACAAGTCGGTGCATGTGAATATACTCGTTTCCTGCTCCTCCGCCAGATTGTGGTCCGAGAGTATTGTTTTGTAAAAGTGCTATATTTAAGTAGTTTGTGCTTTCTGGGCTATCACCTGTGTAGTAAGCCTCTACGTGAATGGTGATTTCTCTGGTCTGCACATCAATTTCGGATTCTACGGCAATATTTACATACGATTCTTGTTCTAAAATCTGATTTGTAGCAGTTTCCCAATAATTCCGTTCCATTGCAGTTCCTGTTCCACTTTGCGACATGCCCTCAAAAAAGTGCCTATTTACTGATCCCGACGGATAGCTAGAAACTTCTGCTTGCAAGGCAATTTCGTTACCAAAATTGGTTCTGAAATCTGGTTCGCCTTCCAATGGAGTGGCGTAACTACCTGTGTGAATATTGATAAGAAATACATCGTTTGGGTTGGCATCTTTTATAGACTGTGCTATTGCATGCCCTTGCGGACAATTTACACAGTGCATTCCTGTAAACTCTTCGAGAACAATATTTTTATTCTCAATTTCGGTGCTTACTATTGTCTGTGCAAAACTTATTGAAAATAAAGATATTATAGATATAAATAGAATTGTTTTTTTCATATTTGAGTTTTTACAGGCTTTTGGATTAATATAAATACTAAATTTTCTGATTATAACGTATTTTGTTGAAAAATATAAATATTCTGTATTGATGTA
>JAOZQN010000280.1 GCA_029932195.1 Bacteroidales bacterium
GCCACTTATAGATGGCCTGACCGTACTCATAAACGCCACTCCTCCACCGAGTGTAAACAGTCTTAAGTTCTTGGTCGAATTCTAGATTCATAAATCTTTCAAGTATAGTATTCTTCTCAAATTTCCCCGTTTGGTCGTTAAACAACCAATACCAATATTCTTTATCAGATTGTATGCTCATCCAACTAATTAACCGAATATCATTTTTGCCATCAAAGTTTACGTCCTCTATTATAAAAGCATAAGAAGAGTCAAATATTCTTTCGCACATAAAGTTTTCAGGTGTAATTTTTTGAATTAAACTATCATTGCTTTTTGAATAAATATTTATCTGCTTTGTTACTCGGGCAAATTTAGTTGTATCCCCAGGATAAGGAACGGTATCATTTAATACTACATATTGAAATTGGTTATCTTCAAACACCCAATTGTTTTTATTTTTTTGGTTTTTCTCAATATTAACACTTTTATTAGAACAACTTCCAAATAAAACAATAATTAATATGATTGCAATAATTTTCATGGCAGGCTATTTTACTTTTTCAGATGTAGGGCACTCCTAAAAACCCCAAGTGCCTAATGGCATGTTATACAAAATTATTAAAATACTCATTTACAGGAGTAAACTCAAACTTTAAGAATTTTTAAAGCCTTGATTTTTGAGTTTTTAGGAGTGCCACTTAGAATGAGACAAATACTGTGTTTTATAAAAACCATTAGGAATTGGAAGGTAATAAGTTCGAATACTTGATAAATTAGTTTGCTATTTATATATTTTTAAATAAATTACTAATAATGAATTATTTGAAACTTTTTTAAAGCCAAAAAAGTAATGAAATAATGACGCAGTTTTAAAAGTTATTTTTTGACAACTCCTTATTAATTTAATTCTCTTCTGGTTTAAAGCCCGTTGTTAGATTAGAGCCTGTTAAACTGAAATATACTACACTTGGTATTCCCTCCCAGCCCCAACGCTCATTTTTGAGTATTATCAAAATTCTATCTTCGTAAGGACTCATTAAGTAACCAGCAATTAACTGACTGAGTATCATTGAGTAATCTTTCTCTTTATATTCGTAAACTTTTTTGCTACCAAGTTGTGGCGATTGCAACGATATTTTTGTTCCAACAATTACATCAAAACCATAGTCTCTATCAACTTCGGTTTTGGTATCAAGTTTTATGTTAAATTCCTTTCCTTTATAATTAAAAAAAACATTGCCAATTTCCATGTTTTTTTTCTGTATTATTCCATAATTATTTAATTTTTCTTTTATCATCTCATAATTATCATTCCAATTATCGTCTCTATAGTTATCCTCGTCTGGCTCCGATTCCCACCACCATTCTACTTTATCATTCACAAGGTTAATTATTTCTATTCTAAACATATATGTTCCAATTCCTTCGTCAGCAAATTCAGTTATAAATGCAAAATGTCCTTCTTTAGACCAGCCAATAGGATAAAATTTATCTACCAAAAAATCACCTGCATATAGTCCAGTATAATTCAACTCTTCGGGATAAAAATATTCTTGTAGAATTTCATCATCATCTATATTACTATTAATATTACCATCATTATTGCAACCAAAACTTGCAAAGATGAAAATAAATATCAACAAGTATATTGTTTTTTTGTTCATATATTAAATGTTTATTTTGTTTACAAAATTATAAAAATAAAAAACAATACGTATAATATTTGTATCTTTTTTATTATTATTGTTGTCTTATATGTAACATATCAAATTTTGTTCCCAAAAAATAAAAACATAGTTTTTTTAAATAATTAGGGTGTTTCAGTAAATGCAGTTTTTACGAAAATAGCACTATTTTGGGTGAAAAACAACTTTACAAAAAAACAAACTCCTGTATAGTGTTCATTATCAGCGGTTCTTATTTTTGTTTTAAAATTATCAAATTGTTTTTTTTCAAAAGATGAGATTTTTCAGAGCAAATTACCCCAAAACAGGGTGTTTTTGTTCAAAAATGGGGTAATTTCGGGGTAATACAGTCATACAACTTACTGATAATTAGAGCTGTTAGCATTTACTGAAAGTCCCTAATTAAAAACCTATCCAAGATTCTCTATATTCTCCGTATAAAGAGATATAATAAAATATGGGCGTTTTTCATATCTACTTTACACTTTCTGTTTTTCTATCAGACGTTCACAAGTTCTCTTTTTTTTGCCTTGTGGCAAAAAAAGAGAATGTTGTGAACGTCTTTTCGCTATCCAAGTCCCGACTTGCCAAGTCCTAATTTTTAGTTTGCCTTTGGCAAATTAAAAATTAGGGCTTGGGAACGTCTAAAAAAGGAAGTGGTTTTTATTTCAGACTTCCTAATTTTAATGCCTTAGAGCTGGAGTGGGCTTATCAATGGACTATTTACAGAGCGAGAAAAAATCAAAGCAACTATTTGAGAATAAGAATATTATAACTTTAATTTTGTTAAAAGAAAATCATACTATTGAATCTACGGCTTGTAAAGTTTCACCACATTTTTTACAAAATTTAGCATCAATATCGTGTTCGTTAAAATCGCAGTTTTTACATTTTTTACTGTTATTTTCTGTATTTAAAGATTTTTCATTATTCATTCTTTCGTTAGCACTCACCATTTCTGCACTCACAATTCCTGTTGGAACTGCAATTATGGCATATCCAAGTATCATTATTATGCTTGCAATAAATTGTCCTAAATTTGTTTGTGGCGAAATATCTCCATAGCCAACAGTTGTTAGCGTAACAATTGCCCAATAAATAGCTCGTGGAATTGAAGTAAAACCATTTTCGGCTCCCTCTACGTAATACATTAGTGTTCCGACAATTACAACTATAATAACAATGGTATAAAGAAAAACTCCTATCTTTCGTTTACTCGCTTTTAGTGCAAGCAAAAGTGTATTTCCTGCATCTACGTATAGCGATATTTTTAATATTCTAAAAACTCGTAATAGTCTCAATGCTCTAACAATAGCAAGAAAATGTGTTCCTGAAATTAAAATTGCAATATATGTTGGCAAAACGGATAATAAATCTATTACACCAAAAAAACTTGTTATATATTTTAACGATTTTCGTGTTACTATTATTCGTAAAATATATTCTACCGTAAAAATTATTGTTATAACCCACTCACTGATATTCAGTATGTAACCATATTTTAAGTCAATACTTGTTATGCTTTCAAGCATAAAAATAAGGACACTAAAAATAATAGTTATCAATAAAAAGACATCAAAAGTTTTGCCTGCCAAAGTGTCTGTGCCAAAAATAATTTCGTATAATAATTCTCTTATTTTATTCATTTTTCACAATTTTAGTTACCTACTTCAAATCCAACCCTGTTTTTTATTGAACGTCCGAGTGTAATTTCGTCGGTGTATTCCAGTTCGTCGCCAAAAGCTACTCCACGTGCAATTGTGGAAATTTTTACGTCAAATTTAGAAATTTTTTTGAATAAATAAAAACTTGTTGTGTCGCCTTCCATTGTAGTATTGAGAGCAAAAATAATTTCATCGGGTTTCTTTTTTTCTATTCTTTCTATTAATTCGGTAATAAAAAGGTCGCTTGGTGCAATGCCATCTAAGGGAGAAATTATACCGCCCAAGACATGATACACACCAAAAAATTGTTGTGTGTTTTCCAATGCAATAACATCTTTGATGTTTTCTACAACACAAATTATATTATGATTTCGTTTTGTATTTGCACAAATATTACAAATTTTGTTGTCCGAAATATTTTTGCAAATTTCACAAAAACGCACACCCGATTTCATTACAGAAAGCGAATTTGTAAAACCGCTAACAACTTCATCTGGTTGTTTTAAGAAGTGTAAAACTAAACGCAAGGCTGTTTTTTTTCCTATTCCAGGAAGTTTGGCAAATTCGCCAACTGCATCGGACAGCAAAACCGACGAAAAATCATTTTCCATAAATTTAGTTTTTAGTGTTTATTTTTTAATTGGCTGTCGCCTAAGCCAGACAAGCTGTAAAAGTTTTGAAGTTTTGAAATTATGAAGTTTTGAATAAGGCAAATTAAAATTAATAATTAGCCAATTTAAGCGAAGTTATTTTTTTCTTTAACAATTCAAAAAATGTGAGAATATCGGGAATATTTGAACCTTTCTTGAAGCAGTTAAAGATTTTTTGCGAATAAAGCAAAAACCGAACAAGTTTAAATGGGTAATTATTTATTTTAATTTGCCTAAATATTATGCCAAAAACAACAACGATTTCAGAATTAAGATACTAAAATGGCTTGGCAGAGTTAGACTTAAATCGTGTTATTAAGGTGTGATTGTTTTTTAATTCCTACAATGATATTTTAATAAATTCATAAAATATAATTTTGTAGATAAACATTTTACAACGAAAAAAACCGTAAAGAAGTGTCGATTATATATGACTAACTACTTATTATTTAAGTCACAGTACTAACAAAAAATTGCAAATTTATAACAGGATTTAATTATTAATTTATGCGTCCATAAAGTCCGTAAGGACGACCTATTGATAACCCACGATGATAATCGTGGGCTTCCAAAAATATTGTAGGTCTAATTCGTAAAATAGTCGACTTTGTGGACGCACACTAATTAATTAGGTTAGGACGAAATAATGTTTCGGTGTAGGCTCAATATTTTATAAAGCAAAATCAAATATAAATTTAAAATTTAATTCCCATAATTAAAATATCATCTATCTGACGGTAATCACCTCGCCAATTTTCAATTGTTGTGTCTAAAATTTCTTTTTGTTCTACTATATTTTTGGAGTGTATATCAATCAATAATTCTTTTAACTTTTTAGACCTAAATTTTTTCCTTTTAACTCCACCAAATTGGTCAACATAACCATCAGAGAACATGTATATAGAGTCTCCTTTTTGTAATTTAAACTTATAATTAGTGAATGGTTTTTCTACAAAATAAATTCCAACTGGCTGAAAATCTGGCTTTAAAATAAAGCCTCTACCATCTTTTGGGCTTCCAAATTCATGGTCTATTATCTCATTATTAGCCAACAAGTCTTTTGTATTTTCTGCAGGTCGTATAACATAGAGTGGATTGTTTGCTCCTGCAAAATCTATTTCGTTAGTATCTGGATTTACCACACATATAGCCATATCCATTCCGTCCTTTTGCCCTGATGGAGAGTTGTCTTGTTTGAGTAAAATTTTTATTTCTTCTCGCAGATGTTCAAGAACCTGATTAGCTTGTCGAACTTCTTTTTTTACAACAACTTCATTTAATAATGAAATTCCAAGTGTGCTTAAAAAACCTCCAGGAACACCATGTCCTGTTCCGTCGGCAGCAGCTACAATAATTAGGTCTTGTTTTTTTTCGTTCAATATTGTTTTTAATCTTTTTACCCAATAAAAATCGCCACTAACAATATCTCTTGGCTTAAAAAGAATAAAATAATTGGAGAAAAGTTTGTCTATCTTATCTTTTGAAGGCAACATTGCTGCCTGTATTCTCTCTGCATAATTAATACTATTTATTAGTTTATTATTTTTTCTTTCTATTTCAGCACTCTGTTCTAACACCGATTTATTTGCCAGTTGTAAATTTTCGGACTGTGCTGTTATCTCTTCTTTTTGTTGATTAATTTCAGCATTTTTATTTATTAAAACTGCATTTGCTGATTGTAGGCTTTCGGCTTGTGCAGCTATTTCTTCTTTTTGTTGATTAATTTCTGTGTTTTTATTAATTAAAATTGCATTTGCTTTTTTCTTATTATTATTTAGTCTATAAAGCACTAAGGCAACCACTAATACTAAAAGAAGTCCTGTTGCTATAAAAATAGTTAGGATATTTCTATTTTTTATAATCTCCTTGTCCTTAGCTTCTTGTTCTAAGAGAATTTTATTTTCGGCTTCCTTTCTTTCTACCTGATATTTTATTTCTATATCTTTTACGGCAAAGTTTTTTTGTTGCGAATGCAGAGAATCTTTTAATTTATCATATTTTTCAAAATAATATAGTGCATCTTCTTCTCTTCCTATTTCTATACTTGCCTTATAAAGAACCTTATAGACATTAATTTGATATGGAATTATATTTATTTCACGGGCTATCATTAATGACTCTTCTGCCTGTTCTATTGCTAGTTCGTAGCTTGCTCTTTTATCAATTTCTCTGCTGTATGAGTCTGCTATTAAAAGATTTATATCTGCAAGGTAAAAAAGCAAATCAGCTTCTAATGATTTATCTCCCAGAGTTGCACTCATTTTCTTTGAACGCTCTAAATATTCTATAGCATCATTTAGTTTTGCTTGTTTTAGTGCTATATCATCTTCCAATTTAGCTTGGTCGCTATATAATATTCCAATATTTGCAATAACTCCTGTTTGTTTTTCGTAATTATTTATTTCTTCATAAATTTTTAATGCTTTTTGATAATTACCCAAAGCCTCATCTAACAACCCCAAACCTGTTTGTGCGTTTGCTAAATTATTATGAGCATAAGCAATAATAAACTTAGCATCTATTTTTTTTCCAATTTTTATTGCATCATGATAATATTTTATTGCATTTTCAAAACTCTTCATTTTTCTGTTAGTATTTCCAATATCTATGTAACAAATTGCAATATTATAGTCGTCTCCAATCTCTTCATAAAGTTCAAGAGATTTTAAAAAATATTCTAACGATTTATGGTAATTTCCTGCAAGTTGGTGAGTATCACCTATTTTATAATATATTTTTGCCTCATAAATTTCATTTTTTTCAGCACGAGCAATAACAAGAGCTTTTTCATAAAAATCCGTAGCCAAATTATTATCCAGACCAAAATATTCTTGACCAATTTCCACATAAATTCTCATTCTAACAGAATCAATATCTGTGTTAATCAAAATGTTTTTTAACGAATCAATACTATTATTGGAATAAACAAAACTACTTATCCAAAGCATTGATATTGTAAAAATTAATTTTATATTTCTTTTATGCATTATTCGGGGGTATTAGTTTTTGAGTGTAGGTTAAATAATACCAAACCGCAATCAAAATAGTGTTTTAGAAAATGAATTATTTTTTGTTTATTTGATTTATCAAAATTCTTGCATAGCCGTAGCTATGGAACAATTTTTTAAAGAAAAATAAACAAAAAAGAAACATTTTATATTCATTATTTTGATAGCGGTTTGGTATTAGCTACCTACTTATTTGTTTACAGTCAAATATTGGCTCACATCAAAAAGTTGAGGGATTGTGAAAGAATCATTTATAATAAAAAAAAGGCGTTTTTCATGAGTGTTAAGTTCAAGGTTTTTTTGATGTTTTAGAATTGAAGTCTATCTCTGTAAATGAGTATTTTAAAATTTCAAAAGTAACATGCTGTAGGCACTTAGCACTCGTGAAAAACGCAAAAAAAAGAGTATAAAATTTTGAAAATACAATTATTTAAAGTAATATTGCATTGACAGTAAATAATTTTATCACTCTAATTTTTTTTATCATGAACAAAAAAATCTTAACATTATTAGTTATAAGCCTTTTTTTTGTGGGAATAGCACAAGCCCAAGGCACTATTTATTATACGTTTTCCGAATCGTCAGGAACGTTTACGTCTATAAATACCACAGGAACAGCAGTAACACCAGACGATTGGGATGATGGAAAATATTTTCTTGACCTTTCTGGTTCATTCACCCTGTTTTATAATAGAGTAAATTACAGCACTTTTGGGATAGGAACAAATGGAGCAATAATACTTGCAGATTTAGAGGTGCCACATACTAATAATTTAACAGAAATTACACCAACAATTGCACCACTGTGGGACGATATGGATTTTGAAAACGATGGAGTAGGAGATGGGCTTTTTTATCAAATAGAAGGCATAGCTGGTTCACAAATCCTTACAGTAGAATGGTATAATACAACACAATACAGTGATATTGGTCAGACAGTCTCTTTTCAAACAAAACTTTATGAAGCAACAGGAGTTATTGAATTTATTTATGGAGACATGAGTAATGCCACTAACTGGGTAGGCGAAAGTGCTTCAATAGGAATTAATGCTAATGCAGATGGAGTTGTTTTTATGAGTGTAACACCAGGAACACCTGCAACAATATCTACTTCTACTGCAAATAATAGTATTGATGGAGATTTAGTATCTGCAATAATTTCGGGAACAACATATACTTTTACACCCACACCACAACTTGCCAATGACGCATCTATCACAGAAATAATAACTCCAATTGATAATTTTACTTATGGAACTACCGATATTCAGACCTCAAAACAATATGCACCAAAAACAGGCTAAGCTCCTATGCATCAGCAAGTAAAACAATAACTGGACGTTTTGATTTAAGCCCTATACTTGCCATA
>JAOZQN010000281.1 GCA_029932195.1 Bacteroidales bacterium
CATCAATACAGAATATTTATATTTTTCAACAAAATACGTTATAATCAGGATTTTTAGATAACGATTTGGTTTATGGAAAAATGAAACTTTCAGGAAAAATACAAGATAAAGTTTTTACTTTTGAAGAGTCAAATATAATTGCACAAGATTTTGATGGGCAAACAATGTCGTGGTGCATAAAACAAGGAACTCTAAACTATTCAAAAAAAGAAGGAGAGGTTGTTTTACAGGGAAACTGGACTGGGACAGCAGTCAGAAGCACATGCGCTCCTGGAACAATTACTTTAAAACGAAAAACAAATCAGCAACAACAAGATAAATCAAACAAACAAGGACGAAAATTAAAAGAAGCAGCAAGAGCTGGAAATAAATAATGTAAAGGCGTGATTCATCACGACTCAAAAACCGTAAAGGCTTGATTCATCACGACTCAAAAACCGTAAAGACGTGATTCATCACAACTCAAAAACCGTAAAGACGTGATTCATCACGACTCAACGCTTCAATAGACGTGATAAATCACGTCTCTACACAAACAAACAAAAACATACATGAAAACAGACATAATAACAATTGGCGACGAAATACTTATAGGTCAGGTAGTTGATACAAACTCGGCGTGGATTGCCGATGAAATGACAAAAATTGGTACAGATATTAGGCAAATAACCTCAATATCAGATAGTAAACAGCATATTTTTGATTGTCTTAATGAGTCAAAAAATGATGTAGATTTGGTTCTTATAACTGGTGGACTTGGTCCTACAAATGACGATATTACAAAAGAAACTCTCGCAGAATATTTTGATACAGAGCTTATTACTGATAAAGATGTGTTGGAAGATGTTACAAATTTTATCACAAGTAAAGGTTTTAAATTAAACGAACAAAATATAAAACAAGCAGAAGTTCCTGCAAATTGTAAAAGAATTCGTAACACCAATGGCACTGCGGCAGGCATGTGGTTTGAGTCGGGTGGGAGAGTGGTAATTTCTATGCCAGCCGTCCCTTTTGAAATGAAGGAAATGATGCAAAAAAGTGTTATCCCCTTAATTAAAAACCATTTTATTTTGCGAAGTATTGTGCAAAAAACTGTTCAAACCTATGGTCTTCCAGAAGCTATGCTTGCCGAAAAAATTGCAAACTGGGAAAATAATTTGCCTCCTAAAATGAAACTTGCTTATCTGCCCTCACCAGAAAGAATTAGACTACGATTAACTTGTATGTCAGATGATAAGCAAAAAGGAGAAGAACAAATAAATAATCAAATTGAGAGTTTGAAAAATATTATTGGCAAATATATTTTTGGGATTGGGGACATATTTCTACATGAAGAGATTGGAAATATTTTAAGAGAACTTGGAAAAAAAGTTACCACAGCAGAAAGTTGCACAGGAGGAAACATTGCACGTTTAATAGTTTCTATACCAAATAATTCCGATTATTTTGATGGAGGCTTGGTTGCTTATTCTAATAGTGTTAAAAATAAACTTCTGGGTGTAAAACAAACAACCTTAGATAATTATGGAGCCGTAAGTCGGCAAACCGTTAAAGAGATGGCTTTTGGAGCAATAAAAATGTTCGGTGTAGATTATGCAATTGCAGTTTCGGGAATAGCAGGACCAGGAGGAGCTACAGAAGGAAAACCTGTTGGAACAACTTGGATAGCAGTAGCAAACAAAGATAAGGTTTGGGCTAAAAAATTTACTTTCGGAAACAGAAGAGCCATTAATATAAGACGTGCAACTTCTACTGCTCTAAATATGTTGAGATTATTTATTCCTGAAAATTAATAAGTTATGAAGAAAATACTCCTATTATTTCTAATTACAGCAAATATTGTAAATATATTTGCCCAAGACACTATTATTTGTGAGACTACACAAGAATATCCTCATGAAGTTAATAAATATAAAGGATATGCTTCTTCTTTGGAAATCATCAAATTCTCTAATGATTTTTACAAATTAGAAGAATGTTATTATGTGAAAAGATGGTATTTTAATGAAAATAAAAGAGTTGTATTTGAATGGGAAACAGAAAGTTATAAATTTATTAATGATTCTGTTTTACTTATCTTAGGTATAAGTAATATTACAGAAAAGTGGATTTATCATAAAGAAAATGATACTACTTATATTGTAAAAGAATTAAAAAATCGTAAAGTTGTTCGTTCTGGAAAAGCGTCAAAGTTAGTTCCTTTAATCAAACATGGGAAATTTACATATTATAAACCTGATGGAAGTATATTTTATTATAAATTTTTCAGCAATAATAGGTGTGTAGAAATAGAAAGTAAAAAACAAGATCAAGTAAAAGAAGATGAAGAGATTTTTCTTAATCCAGAAGAAATGCCAGAATTTCCAGGAGGTGAAAATGCTTTGCAAAAATTTATTGCTGATAGTCTTGAATATCCTGAAATTTTTAACGATGTAATTTTTTCAGGCAAAATTCATGTTATGTTTCTGGTTACAAAAACAGGAGAGATTAATGATATTCATGCTGTTGGTGGAGGGAATCCAATTTTATGTAAAGAGGCAGTTCGTGTAGTATCAATGTTTCCAAATTTTAACCCTGGAAAGTATAAGGGAAAACCTGTAAATGTATATTACACAATTCCCATTGATTTTGAAATTTATAAAAAAAAATGAAAAAAATATTTTTATTAATTCTAATTTTTGCAAATATCGTAAATGTATTTGCCCAAGACACTATTTTTCATGGAGCAAAAGAAATATATAATTCTAATCGTAAACCATCAAAAGGACACCATTCTGCTTTAGAAATAATAAAATTTTCTGATGATTATTATAAGTTAGAAAAATGCTATTATTCTTATAATAAAAGAGTTGTGCATGAATGGAAAACAGAAAACTATAATTTTGAACATGATTCTGTTTTATTAATTTCATATGAAAACAAAAATTCGGAAAAATGGATTTATCATAAAAAAAATGATACTACATACACAGTAAAACAACTAAAGAATAATAAAGTTGTTCTTTCTGGTGAGGTTTCTCAATTGATGCCTTTTATCAGACAAGGAAAATTCACAAGTTATAATATTGATGGAAATAATTGTTTTTATCATTATTTTAAAAACAATTTTTGCGTAAAGGTAGAGGGCAAAACGATGAAACTTGACACAGTATTGTTTTTTGCAGAACAAATGCCAAAATTTCTAGGAGGTGAAGCAGCTTTGCGTAAATATATTGCAGAAAATCTTGAATATCAACCAATGCCACTAGTATCTGATATTTCGGGAAGAGTTTACGCTCGCTTTGTTGTTACTAAAGTAGGTGAAGTGGCTAATATAGAAATTGTTAGAAGTGTTGATGCAATTTTAGATATGGATGTGATTAGAGTAATATCAACGCTTCCAAATTTTAAACCTGGTATGCAAAACGGAAAACCAGTTAATGTATGGTACACAGTTTCAGTTGATTTTCAGCTTAATTAAAAAAATGAAAAAAATACTCCTATTATTTCTAATTTCAGCAAATATCGTAAATATATTTGCCCAAGACACTATTTTTTGGAAAACTCCTCGAAGATATACTTCTGAGGATAAAAATTATAAAGGATATGGCTCTACTGCTCTGGAAATAATCAAATTTTCAGATGATTTATATAAATTAGAAGAGTGCTATTATCTTGAAAATAAAAGAGTTGTTAAAAGAAACAGGAGTGAAACTTATAATTTCACAAATGATTCTACTTTAATTATTAGTTACAATAAAAAAAGAAGGGCAAAATATATTTATTATAAAAAAGATGAAACTACTTATAAAATCTCTCAAAAAAGTAAAGATAGGATAGTATTTTCTGGTGAGGTAATAAATTTAGTTCCCCTTGTAAGGCATGGAAAATTTACATATTATAATACTAATGGAACTATTACTTATTATAAAACATATAAAAATGATAGATATGAGAAGGTAGAAATTCCTAAAAAAGAGCTTGATGAGGTTCTTCTTATTTCGGAACAAATGCCAGAGTTTCCTGGAGGTGAAGTAGCTTTGCGAAAATTTATTGCAGAGAATTTACAATATCCTAAGATAACACAAGAGTGTGATATATCAGGAAAAGTATATGTTCGTTTTGTGGTTACAAAAATAGGTGAAGTAGCTAATATCCAAATCGTTAGAGGTGTAGATGAACTTTTGGATATGGAGGCAATTAGAGTAATCTCAACATTACCAAACTTCAAACCAGGTATGCAAAATGGAAAACCTGTAAATGTGTGGTACACAGTCCCAGTAGATTTTCAACTTAATTAAAATAAAAACTAATTCCTTAAAACTATGAAACAGACAATCCTATTATTTTTAATTTTTGCAAATATTGCAAATGTATTTGCCCAGGATACAATTTTTTGGGAAACAGCACAAAAAAAAACTTCTGCTCTGGAAATTATAAAATTTTCAGATGATTCTTATAAATTAGAAGAGTGTTTTTATCTTGATAATAAAAGATTTGTGCATAAAGACAGGACAAAAATTTATAAGTTCACGAACGATTCCATCTTAATTATTACTTACAAAGGAAAAGAAATGACTTATATTTATCATAAAAACGATACTATTCATTCTGTATCAGAGATACAAGAGGGTAGAGTAGTGGCTACTGGAAATGTTACAAGTTTAGTTCCTCTTATAAAGCATGGAAAATTCACATATTATAACCCAAACGGAACAGTAATTTTATATAGGTCGTATAATAAAAATAGGTATGTAAAAGTAGAAGCTCATCAACAAGAACTAGGAGAGGTTCTTCTTATTGCAGAACAAATGCCAAGATTTCCAGGAGGTGAAGTAGCTTTGCAAAAATTTATTGCCGAAAATATAGAATATCCAAAAATGGCACAGGATTGTAAAATACATGGAAAAGTATATGTTCGTTTTGTAGTTACAAAAACAGGAGAAGTAGCTAATATAGAAATTGTTAGAAGTGTAGATGTGTTATTAGACGAGGCAACAATTAGAGTAATATCTACCTTGCCAAATTTTATACCTGCAAAGCAAAATAGAAGCCCTGTAAATATATGGTATGTAGTTCCTATTGATTTTAAACTTAATTAAAAAATTATGAAACAAATATTTTTATTACTTCTAATTTTTGCAAACATCATAAATATATTTGCACAGGATACTATTTTTTGGGAGACTCCACTAAAATATACTTCTGAGGATAAAGAATATAAAGGATATGCTTCTTCTTTGGAAATTATCAAATTTTCAGATGATTTTTATAAATTAGAAGAGTGCTATTATTTTGAAAATAAGAGAATTGTATATGAATATTATACAGAAATTTATAAATTTAAAGATGATTCTGTTCTTTTTATCACAAAGTTTAAAAAAGAACCAACAAAATGGATTTATAATAAAAAAGATGATACAATATTTTCTGTATCATTGATGCGAGAGGGTAGAGTAGTGGTTGCAGGAGAAGTTTCTAATTAGTCCCTTTTACAAAAGATGGGAAATTTGTATCCTACAAAGACAATGGTAATATTGCTTATATTCAAATTTTTAACAATAATAGTTATGAAAAAATAGAAAGTCCAAAACAAGAACTTGGCGAAGTCCTAATTATAGCAGAACAAATGCCAGAGTTCCCAGGAGGCGAAGTCGCTTTACGTAAATTTATTGCAGAAAATATACAATATCCAGATATTTCACGTGAGTCTGATGTCCAATCAAAAGTATATATTCGTTTTGTGGTTACAAAAACAGGTGAAGTAGCTAATATAGAAATTGTTAGAAGTGTAGATATATTATTAGACCAAGAAGCAATGAGAGTAATATCCATGTTACCAGACTTTAAACCAGGAATGCAAAAAGGAAAACCTGTAAATGTTTATTATACAGTTCCTATTAATATTAATTTAAACTAAAAAAAGCGACTTACCAATTAGGCAAATCGCTTTTAAAATTAAAAATTAAAAACTTATTTAGATTTTATTTCCTTAATTTTTCTCAAGGCAATAGCATCTTTTGGTTTAAGATTAAGTGCATTGTGCAATGCCTCTAAAGTTTCAGATTCAGCATCGTCGGCTTTAGAATAAATTTCGGCATGTTCCATATATTTATTATAAGCATTATTAATTTCATTTCTCAAATCTCTAATTCTGTATTTAAGGTTCTTATTCTCACCTTTTAACAAATTATTGGCTTGCATATAAAAAATTAAAGCATCATTAAAATAATATTCACCTCGTGTATATAATTTATTTCCACGTCTTATTTGGATACGAGCCTCTTCATAAACAGGATTTACATATTCTTTTTTATTCAAAATAGTATCAGTTTCCAAAGCTGTGCAAATTTCTATTCTAACAGTTTCTTTACTATCCTCAAAATTTCTCTTATAAACGACAAAGGTTGTCGCAGAAATAAATAATACAATAAAAACAACAATTCCAATTATAAGATTTTTGAAACTAAGATTTAAAAATTTCCTTTCTAATAAAAGACCATCTCGCTTAGTATTCAAGTTCTTAACCATTTTGTCTTGCATACCTGCATAAGAAAAATGAGTAGATTCAACGGGTTTTTCACTATACATTCTATTTTTAGAAATTAAAATGCTATCGGCATCTTTAAAAATTGATTGCTGAGGCAAAGGTAAACCACTTTGTTTGTTAAAGCAATTATAAATTTCGTTAAATATTTCACGCATAGATATATAAGGTTTATTATTTTCAATACCACTTTTAAATATATTAATCATTTTATCGGTAAAATAAGTCGCCCTTTTAGTATCGTTGTGAGGAAAAAGCGAAGGATTGTCTTCCGAAGCGGAAGTCATAATATAAGTTCCCTCAAACTTTTTAAGCTCACTACTAATTGCCGATTCAAAATTATTCATGGCATTATGGATTTGTCCACTATGGCACGCATCAAGAATAACAATTTTACTTGCTGCTCTCGAATTTGCAATAATTCGTCTAAATCTGTCAATATTAATACTATCCGATTCCAAATAAGCCTTTGACGACTCCTTTGAAGTAAGGTATAATTTAAAGTTTTCGGAACTCAAAATTCCATGTCCACTATAATATACCAACAAAGTATAGTTCTCATTTTCAGCCTCTCTTGACACTTTAATTAATTTACGCTCAATAATTTTTTTAGAATCATTTAACGAAACAGTGATATTTTCTTTGGGAATTCCCATAATATCTTTGTCAAGCAAAACTTCTTTGAACAACTTAATGTTTTGTTTAATGTTTGGAATATTGCTAATATGGTTATCATCAATATATTCCGAAACACCAATCAAAAGCACTTTCGTCTTTTCGGTATCAATACCAATCCTTTTTTTATTTTCAACTATTGTTTTCATAATAAATTGCTGTATGAGTTTTAAAGTTAAATATTGAAAGTTAAAAGTTGGGTAAACCATTTTTATACTTAAAATATTAAATTAAAAAACTCTACCTACAAGTTACTCATTTCTGGTTTTTTATTATTTATGAAACGAGTCCACATACACATAAATATAATAAGGTGTGATGTGAAAAGACACTTGTAAGTCATTAATACAGTGCAAATAAACAAACTATTTTTATACTATGCAATAGCAAATAAAAAAAGCTAATTTTCTGATTATCAATGATTAACGAAAACAGCAAAGTAAGGCATGCTACACTTTCTGTCTTTAATTGTTTACTTTTGCTGAGGCAATGAAGAATCGCACCCATGTAACTAGCTGTTACACAGCAAATTACAAACATCTCTTTGTGGTTGGAGTAATTTGTTTTCACACTTGCAATTAAAACAATTACTTTGCTGACTACCTGTATCTTACAAAACTAAACATGTTGCAAAAATATCTAAAAACATGCTGTAAAACATGTTTTCTTAATGTGATTTTAGGGTAAAAAATATTCTTTTTTAATACTCTAAGCCAATTTGTTTTATAGTATTGATATTGTGTGGTTTATATATCTGCTCGATAGGAATTTGTAATTTTTCTATATTTTTATTCTTAATAATTTGTTTTTGTTCTTTCACAAAATCAGTTAAATCAATAATTTTAGTTATCATTTCGTTGCTAAATTGTTTGAGTAGCCATCTATACATCATCCAAAAAAAACTTGGTTTAATCCAAGACATTCGCGAATAACTATATGAATTCCCACCAAAATATTGATTTTTAATTGCAAAATCTGCAATAGAATTATTGTAGGCTTGAGAAACTACAATTTGACTATCTGTTTGTTGTCCAATTATATGCCGTCATTTTTCTGGAATTTTTTCTAAATATTTTTTATATGTTGTAGTCCAGACCTCAAAAATTTCACTAGTCAAACTGGACATTTTAGTTATTTCATATTT
>JAOZQN010000282.1 GCA_029932195.1 Bacteroidales bacterium
GTGGACAAATATTTATCGGTGTTGATGATGATAATACAGTTTGTGGAATTAAAACGGACAATAAAATCCGTTCACAATTACAAACTACAATTTCTGCAATTTCACCAAGACCAAATTTAAAGATTGAAGAATACGAATACAACGGAAAAAACATCATAATAATAAATTGTATAGCAGATGATAAAAAGCCGTATTTAAGTTCAGGTTTAGTTTATATCAGGATAGGAGCTAATTCTCAAAAATTGACAACGGCAAATGAAGTCAGAGATTTTTTCCAGCAAGCAAATAAAATATTTTTCGGAAAAAATAGTAGTGATAATTTCTCATATCCACAAGATTTTGATAACAAAAAATTCAATGATTTTCTAACAATAGTTGGAATTTCTAAGCAATTATCACAAAAACAGATACTTGAAAATTTAAAATTATTTTCTAAAAAAGGTAATTTTTTAAATTCAGGCATTTTATTTTTCGCAAAAAATGTTCAAAAACATCACGAACACGCATCGGTAAGGTGTTTATTGTTTAAGGGAATTAACAAGACTTTAATTTTTGATGACAAATTAATTACAGGTAATTTGACAGAACAATATAAAGGTGCATTAGAATTTCTAAAATCTAAACTCGAATTACGATACATAATTGAAACAGCTGGTCCGAGAGTTGAAAAATATGAAATACCTGAAACCGTTTTTAAGGAAGCAATTATCAATGCTTTGGTGCATCGTGATTATTATGAAATTGGCGGAAAGACACATATTGAAATTTATGATAACAGAGTGGAAATTACTAATCCTGGTGGTCTTGTAGAGACGATAAAAGAAGATGAATTTGGGCAAAGGAGCGTTTCAAGAAATCCGAAAATTTTTAGTTTTTTCCAACGATTAGATTTGGTAGAACAAGTGGGGTCGGGAATATCTCGAATGCGAGAAAAAATGAAAGACGAAAATTTACCGGCACCACATTTTTTACTAAAAGGAATTTTTGTAGTAACTCTTTATCGTCCGACAGATTTTAATAAATGGATAGAAAGTTGGAAAGACAAAATATCAAAATATCAAATGAAAATCTTAATTGAAATAAATAAAAATAATAACATAACACAAGCACAATTAAGTGAATTAATAGGAATAAGCAAATCAACCGTATATAAAAACATTAGTAAACTTAAATATTTAAAACTTCTTGAACATATTGGTTCAGATAAAACAGGATATTGGACTATTTTTTACAAAAGTGATATGTAATGTAATAAGTAAATTAAATAGAATTTGCTATATATAAGGCTACTAAGTAAATTGAAAAATAATTGTAACATGTAAAAGTAACATGTAAAATAAGATTAAAAAAACAACAAGTAAGACAAATGGAGAAATAGAAAAGAGCATATCATTTTCTTGCATTGCAGTTGTATTTTTTCATTTTGTTTCGCCTACGGCGAAACAAAATGAAAAAATACAACCGCAAGCAAGAAGTTACCGTTATGGTTAATTAAATAAAATAATGTAGAGATAAATTTACAAATAGTGAAAGATGAATTAGAAAAAAAGTTAGAGGATAAGAATATCAAAATAACAGCAATGCGGTTATTAGTATTGAAAGAGATTACAAAAAGTAAAACCGCAGTAAATTTTCAAGAACTTAAACAAAGATTTGATAAAGTAGAGCGTTCTACACTATACAGAACGCTGAAAATCTTTGAAGAAAAAAAAATAATTCACCCAATTAATGACGGGACAGGTTCTGTAAAATTTGCAATTTGCCAAAATGATTGTAATTGCAAACCAGAAGAATTACATGTGCATTTTTTTTGCAACAAATGTGAAATGACTTTTTGTTATAATCACATAGCTATTCCAAAAGTTCAATTGCCTGATAATGTGATAGTAGAAACGGCAAATTTTGTTCTGAAAGGTATTTGTGAAAAATGCCAATGATAAGTTTGCGACACTGTCGCACTGTTTATATTTGTATTTTTGCAGTGCAATAATGCAAAAAATACAATAAATTTCAAAAAAATGAAAAATATCATTTTAATGCCAATGCTTTTATTCAGTTTTATAACCGTTTTTAGCCAAAATTCAATTTCTTTTAAAATTTCTGATGAAAATAATAAAGAAGAATTGCCCGGAGCAATAGTGGTGCTGAAAGGAACAAGTAACGGAACAACAACAGACTACAACGGGCATGCTGAATTAAGAAACATTCCAAACGGAGAACAAACAATTATTATTTCTTTTATAGGTTACGAAAAATTTGAAAAAGAATATATATTTCCGCTTTCTGACACTTTACGTATCCTTGTAGAATTAGAGGCTGATAGTGAAACTATTGAACAAGTAACCATTTCTACAACAAGGAGTTCAAGAACTGTTCAAGATATTCCGACTCGAATTGAAACAATAGGAATTGAGGAACTTGGAGAGAAAGCAGTTATGAACTCATCAAATATTGCAATGTTGTTAAGAGAAAGCACTGGAATACAAATGCAACAAACTTCACCAAATTCTGCAAATCAAAGTATTCGTATTCAAGGACTTGACGGCAGATATACTCAAATACTTAAAGATGGATTTCCTTTATACGGAGGATTTGCGAGCGGGCTGAGTATTATGCAAATACCACCACTTGATTTAAAACAAGTGGAAATATTAAAAGGCAGTAATTCAACTCTTTACGGAGGTGGAGCAATTGCGGGTTTGGTAAATTTAATAAGCAAAACCCCCGAAAATAAACCAATCACAGAAATTATGCTTAACCAAACTTCTGCACTTGGCTCAACTGCAAATATCTTTCATTCTCAAAAAAACGGCAAAGTAGGGTTTACACTTTATGGTTCAGGGACTTATCAGTTTGCTCACGATGTAAATAATGATAATTTTACTGAACTTCCCGAAACAAAATCTGTAAATTTTAATCCGAAGTTTTATTACTACTTTAACGACAGCACTACTTTTATGATTGGCTTAAACTCTTCTTTCGATGAAAGAATTGGCGGTGATATAAATGTAATTGAAGGAAATGAAGATGAAAACCACATTTTCAGCGAAACAAATATTTCAAAAAGAGTTTCTTCGCAAATTAGCTTCGATAAAAAATTAAAAAACAATCAGGAATTATCAATAAAAAACAGCATTAGCTATTTTGACAGATTATTGCAAATTCCAAATTATTCATTTCAGGGACAACAAATTGCAAGTTTTTCAGAATTAAGTTACTACAAAAAAGGCGAAAAAACAGATTGGATAGCAGGTGCAAATTTCTATACTGATAAATTTACCGAGACCCCAAAATCAAATTCCATTTTACGAACTTATGAAAATAATACAGCCGGAATTTTTGTTCAGAATACATGGTTTGCAAATAAAATAATCAATATTGAAACTGGAATGCGAACAGATTTTAACACAAATTACGGTTTGTTTTTCTTGCCCCGTATTTCCGCATTATTAAAAATCAACAAGCATTTAAGTTCCCGAATTGGCGGCGGATTAGGATATAAACTGCCGACAATGTTTATAGAGGAAGCAGAAATAAGATACTTTCAAAATATTCAGCCAATTGACATAAATAATATTAAAGCGGAAAAATCAGCAGGCGGAAATTTTGATATTAATTACAAAACAATTCTTTTCAATAAACTTAGTTTTAGTATAAATCAAATGTTTTTTTATACACAACTGCAAAACTCTGTTGTTTTGCGAGAAAATTCAAATGATAATACACTATTTTTTGAAAACGCAGACGGAAATATAGATACAAAAGGTTTTGAAACTAATGTTAAATTTACTTACGACGACTGGAAACTGTTTATGTATTACACATTTACAGATACAAAACTAAACTATGACAATATTAATAAACAAAAACCATTAACACCCCAAAATACATTCGGAGCAGTTTTGTTTTACGAAGTTGAAGAGAAATGGCACATAGGGCTTGAAGCATATTATACAGGTTATCAGTATAAATCGGATTATACCAAAACCAAATCTTTTTGGCGACCCGGTTTTATGGTTCGCCGCGATTTTGAACATATTACAATTTTTGTAAATTTTGAAAATTTTATAGATACACGTCAATCAAAATACGAAACAATGGTTTTACCACCTGTAAACAATCCCGCTTTTACTGAAATTTGGGCACCAACGGACGGTTTTGTCGCAAATGCAGGAATTGTAATTAAACTATAATAAAATAAATAAATGCAAGTAAAATTAAAATCAACTATTACTTGTCCCGAATGTGGACATAAAAAAGAAGAAGAAATGCCAACAGATGCTTGTCAATATTTTTATGAATGTGAAGCGTGCAAATTTGTAATGAAACCAAAAGAAGGAGATTGCTGTGTATATTGTTCGTATGGAACAGTTGCATGTCCGCCAATACAAAGACAAGATGCTTGTTGCTGAGAATAAATTAAAACCATAACATTGTGCTGGGTGTCAGTGGTTTTGTAGTGTTTTTTTTCGTGCTTCGCACTCAAAAAAAACACCACAAAACCACCGCCACCAGCACGTTACCGATATAGCCAACTACAAAAACAACATATAGAAATAAAAACAAATGACAGAAAAAGAAGTTTTAAATAAAATAATTCCAAATCCAGAAACGGAAATACCACAATCAAAACTGTATTTTGATAAGATACAAATTTACGAAAAAGAAAAAGGTAAATGGTATTTGAAAAGTTGGTGTAGTCAAGAGCGAGAATTGCTTATTTACAACGAAAAAACAAACAAAAAAGCACCCGAAGAAATTGTTAGACAACTTTTTCTATACGAATTAATAAATAAATATGGATACCCACAAAAAAGAATAAAGACAGAAGCAAGTGTTCAATTTGGCGGTGATGAAGCTTCTAAAAGTGCTGATATTGTTGTCTATCAAAATGATAATGATACGCCTTGGTTAATTGTTGAAACAAAAGCACCAAACAAAAAAAATAATATTGAACAACTTAAAAGCTACTTAAATGCAAAAGGCTCACCGATTGGAATTGGCTATAATGGAAAAAATATAAGTCGTTATATCCGACCATACCCAAAGGAATTTGACTTACTCTCAGATATTCCAACAGAAGATGAATATCAAATTGCAATAAAATCTGAAAATCCTATACGGAAAATTAAGGAACTTATTGCAAATAGAAAATGGACAATAGACGAACTCACTAAATTAAACGAAGAAAAACAATACGACTTAAGAGAAATTATTGAAGAATTGGAAGAGCTTGTTTTAGCAAATTCAGGACAGGATAGTTTTGAAGAAATTTTCAAACTTATCTATACAAAACTTTATGATGAAAATAAAGCAATAACAACAAGTGATAAAACTTTATATTTTCGTGATTATTCCGAAACAAAAGTAACTTTTGAAAAAATAACAGGACTTTTTGAAAATGCTAAACAATATTGGAGAGACGTTTTTGAGCCAACTGACAAAATAAAATTAACTCCACCACATCTTGAAGCGTGCATAAATAAATTACAGGAAGTAAAGTTATTTGGTGCAAATCTAAGAATTATTGATGAAGCATTTGAATTTTTGGTTACTGACGTTTCAAAAGGGAAAAAAGGACAATATTTTACACCCAGAGTTGTAATTGATGCAACTGTAAAAATGCTAAATCCGACCGACCAAGAAAATATTTTAGACCCAGCTTGCGGAAGTGCAGGATTTTTAATTCATGCAATGGAATATGTTTGGGATAAGTATAAATTGAACGAAAAAGGTCGTTCTATGTATGCTGACCGCTATTTGTGGGGAGTTGATTTTGATGAAAAAGCATCAAAAGTCAGTCGTGCAATAATGTTAATTGCCGGAGATGGAAAAACACATATTTTTAAGCAAAACACACTGGATTATAAAAATTGGGACAGTAAATTAATAGGAAGTTTAAGCGAAAATTGGTTAGTCGAAGATGAAAAAGACCCTCAAAAACTCAAATTTGATATTGTGCTTTCAAATCCGCCATTTGCAGGAGAAATTAACCAAAAAGCAATTATAAATAACTACAATAAATTACTTGGTTTCAGATATACACTAAGTTTTGAAAGCAAAGCTATTCTAAAAATATTCAAAGATTTTGCTGAAGAATTTGAACTTAAATATGTAAAAACTTTTGAAAAGCAAATTAAAAGCATTGTTACAGAACTGAATAAAGACAAAGATATTGATTTTGAAAAACAAGACGATATAAATACAGCCTTAGAAACTATTGCAAACTTATTGCCTGAAATAATTGAAGAGGGAGAAGCACAAGAAATGCTTTTACGAGCAAGGTTGAAAAATATCAAAATAGTTAAAAAATCATATAAATGGAATAAAGCGGAACGACATATTTTATTCATACAACGTATAATAGATAGTTTAAAAGACGGCGGACGTGCTGTAATTGTTTTACCACAAGGAATTTTCAATAACACAACAGAAGAATATATCCGAAAATATATAATTTCAAAAGCTCGTATTTTGGGCGTTATTGGTTTGCATTCAAATAGTTTCAAACCACATACAGGCACAAAAACAAGTTTATTGTTAATTCGCAAATACAAAACAGGAGAAAATAGAAATGATTATCCTATTTTCTTTGCAACTTCAACACTCTCATTTAAAGATAATTCGGGCAGATACAAATATGTGCTTGATGAGAACGAAAGCCGTGTAACAGACAACAAAGGAAATCCATTATTTGAAACAGATATTTACGATATTTCGCAAGCATTTATAAATTTTGGAATTGAACAATACCAAAACGGGGATACAGATTTTGACTTTTTGAAAGGTCTAAAAAAAAAAATAGTGAAATTTGAGTATGCTGTTGTTAATTTAAGTAATTTAGGAAATATTTTGCGACTTGACAGTGAACACAACGATATTACTTTTTTTAAAACAAGAGAACAAATTATAAAAACAGGAAATTATAAAAAAATATCAAGTTTATTTAAGATTATTTCGTCAGGAAGAACGCCAAAGGAATATACAGAATTTGGCATTAAAGTGGTTCGTTCAGGAGACTTGAAAGATAATAGAATAAATTATGAAACACTTTTATCAACACTTGGTGAAAGATTATTTTTATTACAACCAGATGACATTTTAATTTCATCAATTGGCAAAGGTTCAATAGGCAAAGTTGCTATAAACCTAAAAAATGAAGAACTATCAACAGTTTCGGAAGTAACGGTTTTAAGAGATTGTAATATAAATGCAAAGTTTACAGCAGTTTTTCTATCTACAAAACACGGACAAAATGAATTTGAAAGAGAAATAACAGGTTCAACAGGGCAGTTACATTTATTGCCTTCAAATATGAAATCTGCAATTGTGCCAGTTTTTAGTGATGATTTTCAGAAAGTAATAGAAAATTCAGTTATAACATCTGATAAATTGCTTGATAAATCTAAACAACTCTACGAAGAAGCAAAAAAAATATTATACAAATCACTTGGCATAGAAAATTGGCAAACCGAAACCAAAGAAATTAATATCAAAAATTACAAATACGAAATAGAAAAAACAGAAAATAATGTAAATATTTCACAAATAGCAAAAAGTAGGCGTTTAGATGCTGAATATTGGCAACCAAAATATGAAAAAGCAATTGAAATATTAACAAAAAGAGAATATAAAACGATAAATCAAATTGCAACATTAAGAAAAGGAACACAAGCAAGAACAGAAGAAATAGGCGACACGCTTTATGCAAGCATAAAAAATTGCTCAAATTTAGAAATTGAAACCACCGAAACCACAAATTTAGATAAAGCAATTTCAGCCGAACCGGAAACATTAGTTTTAGCAATAACGGGAGCGACTATCGGCAAAGTCGCAATGAATATTTACAATAAAAAAATAGCAATTAGCGGAGACTTAGCAAATATAAGCAGTTTTAAAATTTCAAATTATTATTTACTTGTTGTTTTGGCAACACCAATGATTAATGAACTTTGCAAACGAGACACAACAGGAGCAACAAATGGACATTTGTCTCTTTCGGACATAGCAAATTATCCAATACCAATTTTAGATGATAAAATTATGACAGAAATAAGTGATAAAATGAAAAAATCATTTAAAACACGTCAAAAATCAAAAGAATTAATTAAAATATCAAAACAAGCAGTAGAGTTAGCAATAGAAAAAGACGAAAAAACGGCAATAAAATTTATAGACTCAAAAGTAAACTTATAAATGACAATATATTTTATAGATTTTGAAAATGTACAAGGAATACCAGAATTTAAAAAGGTAAAATCAGAAGATAATAATCTGATTATAACGTATTTTGTTGAAAAATATAAATATTCTGTATTGATGTAGCA
>JAOZQN010000283.1 GCA_029932195.1 Bacteroidales bacterium
TAACGGTAACTGCTTGGCACTGTGCAACTTCCTGTTGCATTGTGTCAAAGCAAATGATAAGATTATTGTCTGGTTGAGGTTCGAAATTGACTATTTTTTCTTTTTTTGGCTTGACTTCTAAATTTCCATCTGTATAATTAAAATACGAACTACCAATAAGTCCCGGCTCAAACTGCTCATGACTACCTGTAATTATAATTTTTTCGGAATTGAAATAAGGCATAACAAATTGATTTAGTGATAAATAACAAGGAGCTGTTTGAAATGTGAAATATTATATAAATCCAAACGGCTAAGCCGTCTTAATAGTTCGTTGAGTTGGTCTGCGTTTGCATGTAAACGATGTTATTTGCTTCTGGGTATCTTTGTTGAACACGTTGATATATCGCCAGTTAGGAAACTTTGTATCTAAAAATTTTACAAAAGACAGCAGATTAGTTACATGATATTTTACGAATTTATCACTTTCCACTTTTGTGATTGTTATAACATTCATATTGTTAGATAGTTAGATTAAAAAATAGTATAAAAAAAAGGAACTCTTAAATAATTTAAGAAATTCCTTTTTAACTTTATTTTGTGAGTCAAAGATAAAACAAATAATTTTAGTATGCAAATTTAATTTTTAAAAAAACAAGCAAAAAACAGTAAAAAATAATTAATGACAAATTGACATAAAACAGAATAAAAGTAAAGTTATAAAAAAATAGAAGCAATAAAGTAAAAGTTAATCAATAGTTATAATATTAGAATTGATATAGTTCAGGGTATTCTTAATATCAGAATGTTTCATTTTTTTTTGTATTCTAGCATTGGTTAATCCTTTGCTTTTCAGTCTTTTAATATAATTATGCCTAAAAATATAACTGACAATATTTTTATTTCCATTGCGAAAAGTATATATAGAATTTTGAAGTATATACTTGTTTAGCGTTTTTAGTGAATAAATCGATTTTAAGGTAGGTTTTAAGGCATATAAATATTTTATATAGTCAGGTATCAATTTTTGGTTTACACGCCTTAAACCATTGTTTTTAGCCAATTTAACACTATAATACTTCTCATTAATAATAGTCCAACGATTAGGCTCTAAAACTTCAATTGGTCTTAATCCTGTTTTTTTCAAAAGGACACAAATATAATAAACAGTTGTATATGAATGTTTTAACAACTTTAAATTTATTAATACTTTTCTATTCAAATTAAGTTTTTTATTATATTTTTTTGTATCTTTTTTCATTATTTTCAGTTAAGACTAGACCACTCACCAACAAATAGTAAGCTACTGGTAATTTTGATGAATGGTTCAAAATAAAGCACTTACACGGATATAACAGTATCCGAAGCGTCAGAGCCGTTGAGTGTTGTAGAATAAAAATAAACAACTAATTCAGGGGTTTGAACGCCGTCAAGATAGGATAAAACTATATTTGCAGTTAATTCAGTTCGTTTAGCTATCTTTTTCACAATTGTAAACCGCTCATTAGTAACGTCATAAACAACTACATTCAAATCATCTGAAACATAACCTGTTACACCATCTGAATTATCTTTTAAAGTTGCGGTAATAGTTTTTGTTATAGCATCAAAAGAAGTGCCTGAAACATAAGGAGTTAGTAACTTACCGTGTGATAATTCCATTTCAGAAGCAACAAAAGTGCCGTTTGGTAAAAATACAGTTTCTTTTTTTAAGTTGGTGGAAATGAAAGCGTTATAACCTGATTGAGTTTTGTTTTTCGAGGTAAAACTTTCACGAACTACCGAAAGTAGAAGCCGTGCAATATTTACCGAAGTGATAAATGATGTTCGTTGCTCTTTTTGTAAAACTGTGTTTGCATCCTTGAAAGTTGCGGGTTTGGTTCGAGCAACTTGCTGACCATTAAGTACATAGGTCACAATGTTTCCGATTGACTTTTTAGAAGTTCCAATTAGTCCATTTTTGAGTATTGCCATGATTTTTTGAGTTTAATTTAGTTAGTAATTAATTGATATTTAGTTAGTTATATAGTAATATCCGACCTTACCAGGTTTCGCTTTCCGCAATGTAGGTCTAAACGAACGAATAACGAAGTAACAGCGGACATTGAATTAAGTATTTTGTTTAGTTAAGTTTCAGTATTCTTCTCAGCACAAGTCATTGCAAATGAACGATATATGTCGAGTTCTAATTTCAGATAATCAATATATTCATTAATTGCAGTTTTCAATTCTTCGATATTGTTAGCATTCGAAGTATTAATTTGTTTCACCATTTCAGAGATATTTTTTTGTCTTTTACGTTCTGAGTAATAAGTATATACGAGTAATAAAACAAACATAACACCTATTGAACCATAGTCGAGGAAATAAGTTAGATATTCTGATTGATATTCCATAAGTTGCTGATTTATAATATTGTATAAAAATGTAAACTGCTTCAGGGTTTTGTTATAAATTTATTTTTGGAGTTCAGATTTTCTGAACGACAAAAATAAATTCTTTTTGTTTTTTTTTCAAGTGCAATACATTGTTTGTCAATCCTTTAACAAATGTAAATTATAAATTACAAATGTAAATTCATAGGAAGCACTTGGAAAAAAAACAAAAATCGTAGAACGGTCTCGAAATACCATTTTGTCTGATTGGTCTAAATGTTGATTGTCAGGCAGTTAGTGTGGCACTTATAAAAACTCCACTTACTTTGTAATCCAATTGCACGAAGCGTAAGGCACTAATTAGCACTATGTTACATTCTTAAACTTTGTCAATAAATAGGCATAACGTCAATCCTTAAACCATTGTCAATTAGTGCCTTACGTCTCGTGCAACCTGCGGATGCAGGGTGTGGCGTTTTTTTTAGCACCGCTTTTTTTTGCTTTTGTAAAAAAAAAGTGGTGCTAAAAAAAACATGCGTGCCACACTTATTAGAAATTGTTTTTTTTGGTTTTTTTTTGCTTTTGTAAATCCTTAATTTTCAGTCAATTATACTACATTTGTCAATCCTTAAACCATGAAAATAAACATTCCAAAAGTTAAAAAAAATAAAAAAAACAAGTGAAAAAAAAAAAAAGGTTTTTTTTTGCTTTTTCGCAAAAAAAAGACTTTTTATTTTTTTTCACACCGCATAACACGACTGAGTAATTTGCTACTAAGAACTTGCTACAAAGAATTGTAACAAATTGATTTTTAGTTACATAGCATTGTTACGCTCGTCTATTTCATACTCTTCGCAACCGCCTGTGCAACCAGAACATTGACCAATCCATGTGCATGTAGCACACTTGCCTGCAGTTCCACTTTTAATAATTAATTGTTCAATTGCATTTAACTTGTTGGTTAGTAATGCTTTGTCTCTCGTCAAATCTTTTGCAATTTGTCTCCAGTCTCCTGTAAATCTTTCTGTTAGTTCCATAATTAACTGATTATTAAGTTTATATATAAAAAAATAATTGATGTTTAGACAGTCATATAATTTTATTACTGACAAAACGGCACAAAGATATGACAAAATGACAAAACAACAAATATTTTTATCTTTTTTTTTAATTATTTTTTTTTATGACAATGTGGCACAAGACTAAAAGCTATCATAAATTAGTTGATTTACTTCAAAAAGTTTTAAAATTTTATCACAAATATAACTCTTATGAAATACTAAAACTTCAAAATACTCACCTTTATAAAACCAATTTTTCTTATTTCTCAGCATTAAATTATAAATATTACGGTCAAAATCATCTCGGACAGCATAAAATAATTTGCTTATGTCTCTGGAACAATGCCAAGTAAGTCTATTAAATTCAGTTTCGTTTTTAGATATATATTTTGTTATATATTTTTGTAAGGTTTTTCCTTTATTTGCACGTGCAAAGTTGGTTACTTTTTTAGTTTTTCGGTTTTTTGCAATATCTATACCGTTGTAATTCAGTGGATTGTAACCATTAAATACTTTTTTGTCTTTATTATACATATTTATAAGACTTTCCTTCATTGCAAAATTTGCTTTTTTTACCTTAAAGTATTGATTTATAAGTAAATGGAAATGTATAGTATTGTTTTTCTGACGTTCGACAACCCAAATATAAGACTTGATTATATCTTTTTTTCTAAGTTTAGTAAGCCACAAATTAAATAACTTATATGCTTGATTGTCAGTAGTTTTGAATGGAAATGTTACAGTAATAAAATATAGTCTTTTTTTCGTTTGTTCTAAATTTGTATAACTATATATTCGTTTACGTATCTTTTTTTTGTTGAGTTTGTAGGATTTTTTTTTGTAGGAGTAAATTTTTGATTTTGGATAAGAATTTTGAGAAATATTCTTAATAATTGTAATCAATTTGCCATGAACTGTTAGGAGGTAGGTTTTATTAATCTTATCGGTAACTGCTCTTGTGACGATATTTTGTGTGGGTGGTGGTGGGTTTTGAGCGTAGCGAAAAAACTCACCACCACCCACACAAAATATTGACATCAAAGCAAATGTTAGAGCAATTATTTATTTGTTTTTCAACGAGTTGCTATTTCACTATTATTATTGGAAAATTATCACCACCACCATAACTTTTAGGAAATTGTGGTTGTCCTTTATATTTTTCGGATAATTCTGGAACTTTATCTTTTATAAATACGTCTAATTCTTGGACTGTTATTTGTCTATCTTTACTTCCTGCGTCTGCTTGTCCTTGCAAACCGAGTAATATTGCATAAGTATAAACACCATGTCCAAGTTCTGCAAATTCTGTTGCGTATTGTTCCGAGCCACTTGCTGTAAACCAGTATGTCCCTGTTGCACGTGCTAACAATGCTATTGCTTTTTCTTCTTCGTTCCCACGTTGAGCAATATGTTCTGTCATTCCACCTGATTGACAAGCATCAAAAATATATAATTGTTTTTGAGCTTTTAATTCCATTGAAAAACTTTCTAATTCATTTGATGATATTGCTTTTGATTGTAGCATTCTATTATCTCCATATAACTGTGTTACGCCATGAGGGATAATATGAAATTGAGGTTTATCTTCTACACTCATAACACCATGCCCTGCATAATAAAATACAAAAACGTCTTCTTGTGCAACATTTGTTTTAAGTTTATCAAATTCCAGCGTAATTTTTTCTTTCGTTGCATTTGCGTCTGCAAGAAAAGTAATGTTAACACTTCCAAAAATTGATTGACTATTTTTTTCTATCGCTTCTTTAAATGCTGTTGCATCAGCCAAAGCATAGTTCAAATTGTATTCAGGATTTCTATATTTATCAATTCCAATAACAAGTAAATGTAAATTTGCTGTTTTTTTAGTCCCTTCATAAAATACAGTTATTTCATCTGCAATACTTTCAGTTCTTTGATTATTAAAAGCTGTTGCTCTAATTATGTTTTCGCCATTTGAAAGTGAAACTGTAAAAGTTTTAGTTTTTGTTTGATTATTTTTCACAACTGGCTTAAAACCACGTTGTGTAGTTTCTATTAATTTACCATTTACATAAAGACGTATTTCATCAATGCCACCGTCTTGGTCTGTTGCTTGAACAGTAACTTCAATTTCTTTGCTTGAAGTTTTTAATCTATTTGTCTCAACAGCTATAAAACCACGTAAATCACCCTGTTCTTTTGGTGATATTATTTCTACGAGTGGTGGTAATGTTAAATCATCAATTTTAATTTCAGGTTCTTCAAGTTCTTCATCTGACAAAATTCTTGCAAGTAAGTTTGGTGTGTAATATTGTTCGTATAGGCTTGAAAGGGGAGTTACATTCATTCCTTCAACAAAATGCAAATTTTTCATTCCACCTTCTGTTCCGTCAAACTTACCATCTGGTGAAAAAACACACCAATCATTTGTCTTTGAAAAAGAATAGAATGTAAGTAACAATTCATTTTTATTTAAGTCCCAAATCTTAAAAGAACCATCATTTGCACTTGAAAATAAAAATTTATCGTCATTAGAGAAAACTAATTTATTAATATTAGATAAATGTCCTTCAAATAATATTATTTCTGACCATGTTGATGTGTTTAATACATATATTTTGTTTTTATTTCCATATGCAAAATAATTAGAATTAAAACTAAAAGAAAAACCGTCAACTAAGCCTAAGTTATTAATTTTTTTTACTTGCGAACCCGATAAAATATTCCATACGGTAATAGAACCATCATTTAGAACGGCAATATATTTATTATCCTTAGAAAATTCTATACCATCATGAACTCCATCAAAGTCTTCATTGCAAGTGAAATTTTTTACTTCTTTTCCTGTATTAAATTTTTCTATAATTATTTTATTGTCTAATGTATACGCAATATACTTGTTGTTATTACTAATTTTTACTTTCTTAATATTTGGTAATTTATTTCTTTGTTTTTGTGATAGTTTAAAATAATCTTCTGGCGATATGTGATTGTTGTCAATTTTTTTATGTAATTCTTTATTATTCGTGTTAAAAATTGAAATAGAGTTTAGGTTTAGTGTTACAAAATAATTGCAATCAGGAGAAAGGCACTCAAAATTGCCCAAATTATTTTTTGGACTGAATACATTTTCTCTACTTTGTATATCCCATTCAAAAATTCCACCATTAGTCTCTATATACAAAGAATTGTATTTATAATTATATTCTATATCGTATAACCAAATATTATTCTTTTTCCAGTCCCAATTATTAAGAGACAATTCATTTTCGTTTACTTTTAATATTCCTAAAATATTTTGTTTATATTTTTTTGCTAAACTGAAATCATCAATCATACTAATAAATGCAAGTGTGTCATAATTTGGAGAGATAGTAATATCAGAAATAGGGTTTAATCTTCTCGTTAAATTCTTAAAAACAATTTCGTTATTTTCTGTATTTTCAACATAAATATCTCCATTTTTTGAATAAATATGAAATTTACTATCAGGACTATAACTGTCAAAAACTAATTGGTTTTTAGGCTTCCATATAAAATCAACTCTATTAGAAACAATATAACCATCTAATTCTGTATTTTTAATTTCAAGGTTATTAACTAAATCCCAAACAAGAATTTTTTTTCCAGTATTACCAAGAATAGCTAAATATTTTCCATTTGGATGAATGGCAATATCTCTGATTTTAATATCAAAACTTAATGTTTTATTTTTTTTTACTGAGTTATCTGAGGCTATTTGCCATTTTATAATTGTTTTGCCTTTTGCAGTATAGAAATAATTACTTTCTTTATCAAAACAAGCACCCGTCCAATTTGATTTCGTTTTAAATATGGGCTTTTGTAAATCTGAAATGTTATAAATGTATGTATGTTTAGAACTTACTAAAATATAATTACTATTGCTACTAATATCAATACTTCTTCCCCCGTTAATTTTCTTTTTTTTATCTGTAATCAAATTAACTAAAATTGTTTCATTATAACCATTGTATGCAATGTATTTTCCATTGTTGCTAAAAACCATATCCCTACCGTTGTATCCGTCAAAAGATTTTAATACTCTTCCTGTATTAATATCCCAGACAGATACAACTTTGCCAAAACCAGAAGCAAAATATTTACTATCATTGCTCCAAACAATATTATCAAGTTTTACATTTCCTACATTTGGAGTGATGATTTTTTGTGCTTTGACTACTTGTGAAATATTAAAGCAGAAGATTAAGATTAAAAATATTTTTATTTTCATTTTACAAATATTTTAGTTTGGAGCAGATTAATTCTGCTCCAAAGAATAATTATTATTTAAGTTTATAAATTAGCACCTTAAAACCTTCTGACATACCCATAGGGCAATGACTTGCAGAAAACTTATTACCTTCAATTTTAATATTTTCAAAATAATATGCGTCTTCCTCCTCTGAATATTTAAAAGATATTCTGTCTTTCTCTATAAAAAAATTACCTTCTTCTATTTTTTTTACTCCATCCTTAAAAAAAACAGCAAAATAATTGCCATTTGATTTAAAAGTTATTTCATAAGGCAATAATTGATATAGTGAGTGGTACGTATTAATAAAATCTTGTTCATTGTTAATATTGACCTTCCCATCATCAAACAGTTCATTGTTTTCAAAAAAAACTAACTGCCAAGTTTTTTGACTATTTCCACTAAGTTTTGTTTTTAAATTTTGTGCAAATGTGAAATTTACTGTTAATAGAACTATTGAAATTATTATTATTTTTTTCATTTTGAATTTAATTTAAGATTGTTAATATTTACTCTAATTATTTTCGCTTTTATTCAATTTATGGACTTTTGTTTTTTATATTATTTTTCATTTGCTCTAACGGTAACTGCTCTTGTGTCGATATTTTGTGTGGGTGGTGGTGGGTTTTGAG
>JAOZQN010000854.1 GCA_029932195.1 Bacteroidales bacterium
AAAACACAAAATTCTTGCAAATTAAACATAAATAATTAAGATTATCAAATAATAAAAAATACCTTATACTTACAATATGAAAAAAATGTTGTTATATTGTTAGGTATAAGGTATTTAAACTGAAAAAACTTTGTTAAAGTTATTTTGTATTACTCTAATTTAACTGGTGGAGTTACTCCGTTCTCGCTTGTTTTTTTCTTTTTAGTCCAGTTTAAATTAGTAAAAGCTCCGACTAAGAAAATAGGTTCTTTTGTGAATTTTTCACCTAAATATTTATCATCTATGCTGTAATATTGACGACCTTCTACATAAATATTTAGATAATTTATTTGAACAGTTATTTTTCCTCCTGGTCCCATATAATTTTTACCTTTGTAGTTCTCTGCTCCTACCAAATTCTCTAAGCTACTAAGATATGTGTCAGATTCATTGGTAAGCATGAAATTCATTTGAAGAGAAGCTCCGATTAAAAATGTGCCAAGTGAAGGAACATTTTTCTTTATATAACTATATTGTGTTCCAAAATTTAGATTAAAAACTGAAAATTTATAATTCTCTTCTATAGTAGAAGTAGTTTTTACTACATTATATGGACGGTAATACATTTCACCAAATAATCTTAAATGTTGTAATTGGTCTTTTCCGCCTCTATCAAATCTGCCAAGAGAATTTCTGTGCCAACCAATGTGCAGAAAAGCATCTTCTGAAAATGGCATCTTGTTTACAGAAAAATCTGTTACAGATTGTTTTATTAAATTGTTTTCAAAAGCATCCCAATCCACAATGGCTGGGTTAAAATCTATTAAGAATTGGTGAAAAACTTCTCTTGCTCCATTGAGACCTCCTTTTTTTTTATACAATGCGTTTACAACAAAGCCTGTTTGTCCTGTATTTGACATTGACTGTAAAAATTCCTGTCCATTACCTTTGTCAAGAGAAATACCTCCATATAAAGCGGCACTATATTCATTTGCAAACATTAATTTTATAGGGATAAAATGTTGCGAAAAAGCATTGCTTACAAAGATAATTAATACTGATATTAAAATTGTCTTTTTCATTTTATGCTTTATTTAAAGTGTTAAAAAAATAGAGATTACAAATTTAATAAAATTCCTGTATTTATTCCAAAATTTCTATTTTTAGTTTTAATATCTGTTCCGTCAATATCTGATAGACCTATATTATAACGAGTTTCTATAAACATTGTTAATAATTTTGGAACTAAATTAAAACGGTATCCCGCTCCAAAATTTACTCCATAATCTAATTGAATTGTTTTGTCTGAGCCAAATTCTATTTTGCCATCTGTTTTGTCTGCTCCTACTTCGCTATTCCATGTGCCGTTTAAGGCATAACCAAAATATGGTCCTGCAACAAAATATATTGGAATTGCAGGCACTTTTAATTTTAAGTTTAAAGGAACATGTAAATAATTGATTGTAGTTTTAGATAAATAGTCATCATTTTTAAAGGTTGCACCTTTTTGATAATAACTAAACTCTGGCTGAAAAGAGAGGTATGGAATTATACCAAAATTAAGAATTGCTCCAAAATTCATACATGGTTGTAAAGTCATATCTGCTTTTGCAGGGTTGTTTGTGCTGTAGCTTGATAAATTAAAGCCACCTTTTGCTCCTATTCTAAATTGAGCTTTTACGCTACTAATTGTTGTTACAAGTAAAGCTACAATTAGTAGTATTGAAAATGTTTTTTTCATAATTATTTTGTTTAAAATGTTAAATTTTGGCTATTTTGTTTGTTTGACAAAAAAATAGCAATTATTTGAAATATTATTATTTTGATTTTAAAATAATTTCATTACCCGATTTTATTATTTTTGTTGTTTTTTTCATATCTGTTGTTAGCATTTTTTTAAGTAAACGCCTTAAATTTAGTTCGTAAGTTCGTCCTTTTACAACTCTACCAACTATAACTCCTCCCATGGCTT
>JAOZQN010000284.1 GCA_029932195.1 Bacteroidales bacterium
TATTTTTGCCAAAATATGAATTTTACAAATACAATGAGCATGTCTCATTGCACTTATTGTAAATGAGTATTTTAAAATTTGTATCCAACGCCGAGTTTGGTTAAAAGATGCTTTTCGGAGTGGACTAAAGGGCACTCCTAAAAACTCAAAATCAAGGCTTTCAAAATTCTTAAAGTTTGAGTTTACTCCTGTAAATGAGTATTTTAATAATTTTGTATAACGCAGAATTTTGGGTTTTTCGGAGTGCCCTAAACAACTAAAAGTTGATTATGAAATATATTTTATCCATAGACCAAGGCACGAGTAGTAGTAGGGCAATTTTATTTGACCAAAATTTTAATATTGTAGCCACTTGTCAGCAAGAGTTTCCTCAATATTATCCCAAAGCAGGTTGGGTGGAGCAAAATCCAGAAGAGATTTGGGAAAGTCAAATTCAAGTTATAAATAGGTTGTTTGAAAAACATAAAATATCTACCACCGAAATAGCATCAATAGGAATTACAAATCAGCGGGAAACAGCTATTATTTGGGATAAAAACACAGGCAAACCAATTTACAATGCAATTGTTTGGCAAGATAAAAGGACTTCCGAGTTTTGTAGCAGCCTGCAAAAAACAGAATGGAACGAATATATAAAATCCAACACGGGACTTATGATTGACTCATATTTTTCGGCTACAAAAATAAATTGGATATTAGAAAATGTAGTAGGAGCAAGGCAAAAAGCAGAAAATGGCGATTTGCTTTTCGGAACAATTGATACTTGGCTTGTTTGGAAACTCACAAATGGAAAATCTCATCTCACTGATTTTTCCAACGCTTCACGAACAATGATTTTTAATATCAAGACTTTGCAATGGGACAAAAAACTTTTGGAATTATTTAAAATTCCTGAAAAAATGTTACCAAAAGTAGTAAGTTCCAGTCAAAAAGTTGCAGAAACAGAGATTTTTGATACTAAAATACTAATTTCTGGAATTATTGGCGATCAGCAAGCCGCACTTTTCGGGCAAACTTGTTTTGATGTTGGGACAGCCAAAAATACCTATGGCACAGGCTGTTTTATGCTTATGAATACTGGCGAAAATATGATAGATTCGCAAAATTTGCTAACCACAATCGCTTGGGAACTCAACGGAAAAATTACTTACGCCCTTGAAGGCAGTGTTTTTATAGCAGGAGCTGCAATACAGTGGCTTCGTGATGGCTTAAAATTGATTGAATCGGCACAAGAAACTGAAAAAATAGCACAAAATACAGAACATATTGAAGACCTGTATGTTATTCCAGCTTTTTCGGGACTTGGAGCACCTTACTGGAATATGTATGTAAAAGGAGCAATACTCGGACTTACGCAGGGGGTTACTAATAATCATATTGTTAAGGCTACTATTGAGTCGCTTGCATATCAGACTAAAGATGTTTTGAGTGCAATGGAAAAAAATGCCGAAATAAAATTAGAAAAACTGTATGTAGATGGCGGAGCTTCGGCAAATAATTTTCTAATGCAATTTCAGGCAGATATTTTGCACACCGAAGTGGTTAGACCTCAAAGCGTTGAAACAACAGCACTTGGTGCAGCCTATCTTGCCGCACTTGCTGTGAATTTTTGCACAAAAAAAGATATTTTAGAACACAAAATGAATGATAAAACATTTATTCCATGTCGAAATAATGAAAAATTTGACAACTTATATAAAGGATGGCAAAATGCTATCAAAATATTGATTGGTTGTTAGCTCGCCTTAAAATAGTTATTTTTTTATAAAAAAATAAAATAATTATAATAAATCATTATCGCATTGCGAAACCTGTAAACAAATTCACTTGAAATATCGCACACTCTAAGGCATTTCTAAAAACCCATAACTCTGCGTTATACAAAATTATTAAAAGACTCATTTACAGGAGTAAACTCAACCTTTAAGAATTTTGAAAGCCTTGATTTTTGAGTTTTTAGGAGTGCCATCTAATAAAGAATAAAGATAATGGATAGTATTTTAGACAAAAAGGAATCTTTAACTCCAATAACAGGTGGATGTTTTTGTGGAGCAATAAAGTATAAAATCAACGGAAAACTTCGAGATGCTCGTTCTTGTCATTGTCCTGATTGTAGGAAAGCATTTAGTGCCCAAGCCTCAGCATATGCGTTGGTAAATTCAGAAGATTTTTCATGGATATCAGGCAAAAACTTGATAACGAGTTATGAATCAAAAAAAGGTGAAGGCTTACTGTTTTGCAGTGTATGTGGATCAACTTTATGTGGGACATATAACGGAGTTATTCAAGGCGTTACATTGGGATGTGTAAATGGTGCCCCTGAGATTGAAATTGGAATGCATATTTATGTTGGATCAAAAGCCAATTGGGAAATAATTCCAGATGGAGTAATTAAATATCAAAAAGGAGCACCTGAAAACGTTTAATAAATATTAAAAATCAGCCCATAACAACAAATATAGTGCATTTATACTAAAGCTACGTTTAAGTGCCTTAAAAACATATAATTATAACTAAAACGCCGACAGGTCTTGCAGACGCTGTCGGGTTTTAGGCAAATTAAAATAAATAATTACCCATTTAAACTTGTTTTTTTTCCCTTTAACTGCTTCAAGAAAGGTTCAAATATTCCCGATATTCTCACATTTTTTGAATTGTTAAAGAAAAAAATAACTTCGCTTAAATTGGCTAATTATTAATTTTAATTTGCCTTAGTTATATGTAAGTGAATTAGTCTCTTAATCCTGAAATCGTTGTTTTTTTTGACATAATATTGTTCAAAACTTCAAAATTTCAAAACTTCAAAACTTTTCCATTGACTGAAAAACACCTGCACGAGGCAAATATGAATTTGATTTTTTGAAATCCGAAGACCTAATTCATTTGAGTATAATCAGGTTAATTAAGGATGAAGAAAAAACAATAATTAACAAAAGGCATAAAAACAGAAACTATATATGATTTATTTATCACCATTACAGGGAGTTACTGATTCTAAATTTAGAAACTCGTATATTAAACATTTTAGTGGTGTTGATAAGTTTTTCTCTCCTTACATAAGGCTATCAAATAAAAAAGACATTAAGAAATCGCAAATAAGAGATATTTTACCTGAAAATAATAAAAATATTCCATTAATTCCTCAAATAATGGTAAACAGATCAGAGGATTTTATTTATCTTGCAAATATAATTTCTGATTATGGTTATGATGAAATTAATTGGAATTTAGGTTGCCCTTATCCTATGGTAACTAATAGAAAGTTAGGATCTGGTTTGTTAGAATTTCCAGATTTAATTGATGATATTCTTGAAGATAGTTTAAAAAATATTTCGATAAAAGTATCTGTAAAAATGAGACTTGGACTTACTCAAATAGATGACATTGATAAAATCCTTCCTTTATTAAACAAGCATGATTTAACTGAAATAATTATTCACCCAAGAACAGCAAAGCAGCTTTACAAAGGAAATGTTTATTTGAATAAATTTAAGGAAGTTATACAGTTATCTAATCATAAAATTATTTATAATGGAGATATAATAAATTTTGATTTCTACAAGAACAATATCGCACCAATAAAAGAAATTGATGATATTATGATTGGAAGGGCTTTAATATCAAATCCTTTTCTTGCATCTGAAATAAAACAAAGTGCAAACTTATCAATGGAACAAAAAAAACAAGTTTTTAAAAATTTTCATGATTCATTATTGTTTGAAATAGAAAATTCTCTGTCGGGAGATTCACATGTATTATCAAAAATGACTAATTACTGGGAATATTTCTCATTATTCTTTAATAACAGTAGAAAGGTTTTTAAGTTGATAAAAAAGACTAAGTCATTAAGTAAATATCATCAAAATGTAAATCAAGTTTTTAATATGAGATGATTCTCAAATAAAAAAAGCCAAACATTTCTATTTGGCTTTTCTTTTGTGTAAATTTACACGTTTCCAAGTGGCAAAAAGCCACGTTGGAAAGTGTATATTTGACTGTAAACCGATAAAATTTTATTTATTTTTGATATTTCACGAAAAATTACGACTTTATGGACGCACACTAATTAGTGTGCGTCCATAAAGTCCGAAAGGACGACCTATTGATAACCCACGATGATAATCGTGGGCTACAAATAAACGAGTTACAAAAATAAACCATAAAATTAACAACTTTATGGATGCCTACTAATTAATAAAATTACAACGTATATTGCAAACCAAATTTAACTCCATAAGCTGTTAATCTTGTTGTTATTAGACTATTATAGTAGCTTTGTGTAAGAGGGAGACGATAAAAGGGTTCTACATAAAAGCCAAAACTGGGAGTTATTTTGTAAGTAATTTTTGTGGATAAATATGAGGAAAAAAACACCTTTGAAAAGTTAATATTTTCATTTTTTGAAACAATATATTTATTTTTATACAAAATATTAAAGCCTTTGGTAGAAATAAAAAAACTTGTAATAATTCCTGCTTTTAGGGAAAAAATAAAGCTGTTAAATTTATAATCGTAACCAAAAATTATTGGAATTTCAAAATAAGTATATAAATTTTTAGTATCATAATTTGAGTCATATTTTGTTGTATCATAATTGGTAGTTAGATTAGAGTCTATGGAAACAATTAAAGTAGAATCAAAATAAGGCATCCAAACAGTGTCGCCCAAAAGCAAAGAATCAAGATTTAGAAAATAAATAGTATCAACTTTCCAATTAATAATCTCAAAAAAATTGTAAAAAGTAGAAATATTTACTGTTTCATAACTTTCCGAAAATTTAAAATCCTCAAAAAAACGAGTAAAATAACCTCCCGTTTCCAACGAATAATTATTTCGTGATAGCTCCACAAAACCTCCTACCGACAATGCGTTTTTCTCTGTTAGTGATTTATTATATAACTCTTTATATTCAGCATTGTTATCAATGAAAACATTAGAATTACTAAAATTTAGAAGACTTAAATTGTAGCCAAAAGTATAGGAGGGATACGAAATTATTTTTTCAAAAGGAGTTTTATAACTCGCTCTACTTATTGAAGTTGGGTGAATAAATCCTCTTTCGGGCAAATTCAAATTTAGAGTGTCTAAATTATCTAAGTTATTAATAATATTAGAGTCAGTATTTGTAATTTCCTGAGTTGTAGAGTCCAAATTGTTTTTAAGACTATCATAAGTATTTACCGTAATGTGTAAAGTTTCGTATATATACAAGGTGTCATTCTCCCAAACGGAGTCTATAACAATAATGGTATCGTTAATTTTGGGTGGTATAAAAGTGTTAGTTTTTGTAAATGAACTTATTATAAAAAAAACAAAAATAATTATAAATAAATTAAATAAATACTTTGGCTTATTTTTATTCTTTTTTTGCATATTCTCAAAATTTGTAGTGTTGAGTTTTTAATGTTTAGTTTTTAATTGGCTTTCGCCTAAAAACAGTATAATATGTTTATTTTTAATAATTTATAATAGAACAAATGATAGCATATTAAAAACTTAATATTATTCCTAAATTATTAGCTTTATATTTTTCAAAATTACTAAAAAAAAGTTATTTTTGCAAAAAAAGACTGTCTAAATATTATAGACAAGGAATTAAAAAGTTAAAAGTTCGTTCCACTTTAAAGAAAATATATTTATTTAAAATTTAGTCTATTAACTTATAATACAATAAATTAAATAGCATAATAACGTTTTGAATTTATATAAAAATGGAACGAACTTTTTACTTGATAACTTTTTAGGCGGTAGCCAACTAAAAACTAAGCACTAAAAACTCAACACTTCCAAAATGGCAGTAACACAGGCACTCATATTATATTTAATTATAGTAATTTCTATAGCAATGATTATTTTGCTTATAATTACTTATAAAATGAGCATAAAAAATAAACGAATATTAAAAGAAGTTTTTAAACTTAAAAAGGAGGTGAAAAGTGTAAAAGAAGCAGAAAGAGAACTTGCAGGAGTTATTTCTGGAGAAAAAGATGCTTCTACTTTAAGTTTATTGCGAGAAGAACCGAGCAAAAGTTTTGGCTCGCCTAAGCTAACTTTATTACAAAAAATAAATTCTTTTATTGATGAAAAAATATCATTTTTAAATAATAAAATAGAATATTTTGAAGAGTTTGCAGGAACAAATGTGCTTGATAAAATTGGTATCGGGATTTTTCTTGCGGGAATAGCTTTTTTTGTAGGTTTTTCGCTCGAATACAATTGGATAAACTCAACAGGACGAGTATTTTTTGGACTAATACTTGCCTCTATTCTGCTACTTCTTGGATATTTGCTTCGCATAAAATTTGAAAAATTTAGTTCAGTTTTAATCGGTGGAGGATTTGCCGCACTAATCTTTTCTGTTTTTGCCGCTTTTTATCAATACGATATAATAGGCGTAATACCTTCATTTATAATACTTTTCCTCCTTGTTGGGCTTGCAGTATTTTTATCTATAATGTATGACCGAGCCGAAATTACAATCCTTGTTTTTCTTGCAGGATTTATTGCTCCATTCACAGTTAGTTTTGACACAGGCGATTATATTGTTTTATTTTCATATCTATTACTGTTAAACTTTGGAGTTGTTGCTTATGACTTTTTCAAAAAATCACTTGCTATAAACCTGATTTCCTATGCTTTTACATTTTTATTTTATGCACTTTGGTTAATCTTAGAATTTACAAAAGGAAATGATGTTCCTGCTTTTGGGGCATTTCTTTTTCTTACAATTTTCTATATTTTAATTTTTATAATCATGGCTGTAAATAATATCAGAGAAAATAGGAAGTTTCTGCCTATGGAATTTTCGTCGTTGGTATTTGGAACTGCCATGTATTACACTGCTGGTCTAACTATTATACACAAAGTTGGTGGCAATTACGAAGGGCTTTTTACTGGCTTGATAGGAACATTAAATTATATTTATTTTTTAATTTTATACAATCGCAAGAACTATGATAGAAATATATTGCATCTCTTTATGGCAATAGCAATAATGTTTTTTGGTTTGGTAATTCCTGTTCAATTTGTAGGTAACTCTGTTACACTACTTTGGGCGTTACAGGCTGTTTTATTGCTCTTCATTTCTCAAAAAGCAAAAATTGATGCCATGAAATTGTCTTCCGTAGGCTTGACTCTTGGTATGCTTATTAGCTTAAGTGCTGATTTATATAATACTTATATTAGCACAACTGGAGAACTCTTGGCAGTTACTCCTGTTTTCAATAAAGGATTTCTAACATCAATAGTTGCAATAATTTCGTTATCTATCAACTTGTATTTACTTAAAAATGAAGAGAAGCCATATATTGTTCTCCCTTTTGTGAAAATAAATATATATAAAAGTATTTTAGGAGCTTTGGCTCTTATAACTTTTTATTTTGCAATAAAATTTGAATTAAAATACAGCATAATTCAAACTATTGATTATCAGGCGACAATAAATACGATTATGGGAATTTTTAATTTTACATTTATTTTATTATTTATGATTCCTTCTATTTTCAAAAATATTAAAGCATTGCATTTTGCAAATATTCCACTTGCAATAATTGGACTATCATTATATCTATTCTTCTATAATTCAGAGTTTACCGAACTTCGCAATGCTTATTTATTAACCGCAGATGTTTCGCTTTTGCAATTTAATTTACACTATATTAATGCCGCAATAATTTTCACAATCTTAATTCTTGGGTTTAGAAGTGCTTTAAAACTGCTCCCAAAAGAAAACACATTGAGTTATTTAGCTACTTTTATATTTATTTTTGGAATAATATTTTTGCTTAGTTCCGAAGTTGACCATATTTTCACTCGCCGTTTATACCACCCTAATATGCTGATACAAGATATATTAGCAATGACACACCGACTTCCATACACTCTAGTTTGGACGGTAAGTTCGTTATTGTTTGTAGTAATTGGTTTTGCCTTTAAACACAGGGGGATACGAATTTTAGCAATAGGACTTTATGTTGCTTCGTTTATAAAACTATTTGTTTTTGACTACAAACTACTTACAAATCAAGACTTAATGATTGCATTTTTAACAATGGGAGCAGTTTTACTTTTAACTTCATTTATTTTTCAAAATTTCACTCAACGAATAAAAAAAGACCTTAGCACGTCATAAATTTCGACCTGTGCAATCAAAATTCCAGTTGTAAAAAAAAGAGGAATATTCAACATTCAATAATCAATATTCAAGTAAAAAAATAACATATTCAAAGTTTTTCAGTCTGTAAATAATCCATTGATAAGCCCACCCCAACCCTCCCAAAGGGAGGGA
>JAOZQN010000855.1 GCA_029932195.1 Bacteroidales bacterium
GAAAGTAAATTATTTACTTGACTTTCAGTCAAGGCACACCAAAGCAAATGTTAGGCTTCCTATTTATATGTTCATCAATCAGTTCGTTGCAAATTAACTATTTTCTTATCAAAAAGAATGAGGTTTTATGGTAATCAATTTTAGCGTAGCGTTAAGAAATTTATTACTATAAAATTTCATTCTCATTCATCAGAGAAAAATTAACATGCAAGCCAAATCATTCTTCAACAAGCGATAGAAAGTCTGTCATTTTTTTTATTGTTTTTTTATTGATTTATCTTTGTTTTTAAGTTCGTTAATTCTTTCTTTATCAATGTAATGAGTAGAATATGCGATTTCAATATTTTTGTTTGCAGATTTGCTGAAAATCAATTTTTCTTTATTTCCTTTTCCGATTTTTCTATAATCTGTCAAAGAATTTTTTAATTTTAGTTCGTTTGCATATTTTCTTATCGTTTTGTTTATAAATGACAAGGTTGCTAAATTGACTATACAAACTTTTTCTAAATAAGGAATTTTTCCTTTTTTCCACTCATTAATTTTGTCGTTTGTAAGGTAATCAAGTTCTTTTAATACGGAAATTGAACTTATATACCCTTGTTTGTATCTTAAATTGTGGCAAACTGATTTTATTTTTATATCTAAATCGTTTCTTTTCATTATTTTTTGTGGATTTTTATTCAATTACAATTTTTTTGGTAAAAATACCATTTCCTGTTTCAATTTTCAAGAAATATGTCCCTGTTTTTTGTTTTGATAAATCAATTTCGGTATTTGTTGTTTCTAAAATCAGTTTACCTGTTATGTCCAAAACTGTTATTTTTTCAATTTGTTCTTGTGTTTCTACGTTTATTATTCCGTTTGTTGGGTTTGGAAAAATAGAAATTTGAGTATTTTGTAGGTTTTCAATTCCTGTTTCTAATTCGTAAATAATTTCAAGACTTCCATTTTGTCCAGTTACAATCACGTGATAATTATCATTTTCGTCTATGTTCGCTGACATTCTGGTGTCTCCTATTAATTCTGTTATTTCAAAAAGCTCTGTTAAATTACCGTCATTTTCGACTTTACAAACATTTATTGCTCCATCAATCTGTTTAAGTAAAAGAATTTCTTCCGTGTTATCTGAAAATTTCACAACAACTGGTTCTCTAATTGTAAGTCCTTCCTGAAAATAAATTATGTTATCACCACCAATTTTTGGTATTTTTACAATTTCTGTTCCTGAACCGATAGAATTATAATGAGTTATAATAATATGATTATTATTAGTTGTTAAGCCTGTGAATAAATAACCTTCACCGCAATCATAAAGTTCCGTATGACTTCCATCTTCATCATAAGCAAAGAGTTTTCCGTCGGTATCTACGAAATAATAGTTTTCTTCATTGTCTTTGGCTACGTCTCTATAACTTGTTGTTAAATCAAGAGAGTTAATAATATTTACATTATTTTCATTATCTAATTCAAATTCATTCGCTCCATCATTTCCACCATTTCTAATAAAGTTGTCTTCCATATTTGAAGAAACAGATGTTAAAATTGTTGGCTCATTCACTCCATTAACTATATACATATTTCCTTCATGAGTAAACAATAATTTGTCATTATAAACACCTGTGTTTTTTAGAGTGCCATTATTTTCATGAAAATATCTATTTTCCACAAAAGTTTGGGCAAAAATTGTTGGTATTTGAAATATTGTTATTGCAAAAATTATTGTAATTATTTTTTTCATTATTATGAAATTTTAAGTTGAATTATTTGTTTCGTTTTTATAAATAGATTTTGGCAATGAAGCCTAACGGATATGGCTTGGTGGCGGGCATTTTTTTCTTGTTTTTTACGAGCGAAGCGAAGTAAAAACAAGAAAAAAATGACTGACACCAAGCCAATGTGTGTGCCCGAAATGTAATTTTATTAATTACTGAGCAAAGGTAGTTAAA
>JAOZQN010000285.1 GCA_029932195.1 Bacteroidales bacterium
TTACAATACCGAAACCTACTATGACTTCTGCTGACTTCTTGGCGTTTAGAAAACCTAATCTAATCCGAGATATCCCCGAGTAAGTAATCCCCCCTTTGAATTTATCCCTCTATATCTACGTGTTAAAACTCTCGACAATTTAAGGACTTCGTTATGATGTGGTAACTCGTCCGTTTTAACACGCCTCCGTATATAGTTCCTGTTTGTAGGAACAAAATCACGCCTGAAGCTTACTTCAAACCTGCGGTCGCCCGCAACGCTCTTGCCATCAGCTTTTACGACCCACTGTCTAATCGCATTGAGACTTGATAAATTTTGAAAATTAATCCCTATTTTATCGCACTCTTTGGGAAATTTAACTACCTTTGCTCAGTAATTAATAAAATTACATTTCGGGCACACACATTGTGCTTAATGCAATTTTTTTATTTTTTTTTGTGTGGCTTGGTCGCTTCGCTCCCGCCACACAAAAAAAAATAAAAAAACAGCATAAGCACATTTCCGATATAGCCAATTAAAAATACATAAACAATAAAAAAATGAAAGACAAAACAACAGCAGCTATTTTTTCTTTATTTCTTGGAGGAATAGGAATACATAAATTTTATTTAGGAAAAGTCGGACAAGGTATAATTTATTTATTATTTTGTTGGACATTTATTCCTGCATTCATCGGATTTATAGAATTTATTATACTAATTTCGATGGCAGACTATAATTTCAATTTAAAATATAACACCAAGTCAAAGATACAAACAACATACCAACAAGAAAAAAAATATTGTATAACTTGTGGAACTGAATTAACTTTTATGTCAAGTCCAAATCTTAATGCAGGATTTTTAAAAGACGGAGAAAGAGTATGTCGAAAATGTTTTGCTAAAATTGCTAAAATAGACAAAGGGTTTGAACTAAATTCCAAAAAGAAATATGATACCCATAGTATCAAACAATTATTAAAAATTGAACCCGCTGATGAAATATCCACAAATAACATTTTTACAACTTCGGTAAAATCCACAGGAAATAACACTGAAATGACAATAGGATTAGACGAAGAAACATTAATGTCTTACGTTATTCAACAACAAGAAAAGCGTGATGCTGAAATTAAAGCATATAATTACCAACCAGCTATAATACAACGTCAAGGATTACAGATGCTTGAAAGTATTAATATTATTTCGAACACAAAAAATATTGATACGTCAAAAGGTCGATTTGAATTTATAAAAAAAATGTATGATGAATTTATAAAAGCATCTTTTAACAGACGATACATTACGGATATACAACGTTCAATAGATGAATACAAAAGAATGTATTATGATAGAGTAATAAACGATTTTGAATTACAGTTAGTAATAAAGCCAAATTTTGATAATTTGCATAATTTTTATTCACAGTGTATTTTTAATACATTTATAAAGTATTCCGAAGAACAAAAACAACAAATTGGAAAGTTAAAAAGAGAAAATGCAAAAAATAATCGACGAGAAAAAATTATTGAAATCGGCAATGAGGCTATATTTGAATTAGATAAAATTGAAATCGAAAGCAAACATCATTTTGAAAGAATAAGTAAAATAAAACAGTTAATTGAGAAATTAAATACTAAAAAACAAGCTATTAGTCCTATTGATAAAATTACTATTGAAGATTTTAAAAATGGAGTAGTAATAAATCCCAAAACAAACTTTGAATTAACACTTTACAATACTTCAAAAACGATTATACACCAAATTACTAAAATTTTAAAAGATGATAGTATTTGGAATAAGGCAAATGCTTTATTACCTATATTTGCCGAACATAATACAAAATGCAAAGAAATAGAGGAATATATACAAAAATACAAACCTGTGTATAAATCAAAAATTGAAGAATTAAAACAGAACTCTGATGAATACCAAAATACATCAGAAATGAATAAATTTGACATTGTAAATGAATTTAAAGAGTTGGCTATAAAATCTATTTACGAACATGCAAATTGTGATTTACATGTTTTATTTTCAGGAAATGATATTGATATTACTATTGATGACGAATTAATTCAAGATTTCGGGTTTAAAACTATCTCAAAATATTTTGGCTTCAAAATGGATAAAGTGTATATTGACTGGGAACGAAAAGAATTTGATGATTTGATAAAAGCAGGTCTGGCTAATGATATAACAAATATCCCGACAGAAGAAATATTAAAAACTCAAACTCTAAAAATATTAAATAAAATATGTGAAAAAGAAGACGGACATTTTAAAAGGAAAAACAAAGCTATCAATTACTTAAATGAAAATCCAAATTTTAAAAATAACATAGGCAAATATATAGCAACAAGAAAAATTTTCAAAATAAAACCACTACCTGAAAAATATAATAATATTGATTTTGAAATGATTGAAAATCAATGGAATTATTTGCGTGAATATATAAGTGTTTTATCTAACACATATCAAGCCTCAGAACAATATACAGCGGATATAAAAGAAGATAATTCATGGATAAAAGAATTTAGAGTTGATAAATTTGAAGATTTAAACTCTAACTTTATGTGTTTACAGGCACGAGAAAAGTGTAAGAAAAAATATTCGAAATCCAATCCGCCAAAATTACCTTTTCATGTGGGTTGCAATTGCGATTTAAGAAAAGAAATTTAAGTTAACTAATTTAATAAAATAAAAATTATGCAAATACAACGAACGCAAGACGAGTTAATTATTCGCTTCTCAAATGCGGTAAATATTAACATTGATTACCTTCAAAAATTCCTTGATTATTTACGTTTCATTGAAATTTCAAGTAAAAGTCAAGCAACAGAAGACCAAATTTTAGAGTTAGCAAACGATATAAATAAATCGTGGTGGGAAACAAATAAAAGCAAATATATACAATGAAAGTAATCGTAGATACAAGTATTTTCATAAGTGCTTTGATAAGTCCCAAAGGAATTTATGCAGAACTTTTAATGAACCCTATTTTTAAATTTGATAAGTATTCAAGTTATTATTTGGTCGTTGAAGTATTTAAACACAAAGAAAAAATACTTAAATATTCAAAACTGACAGAAAATGAACTTATTGAACAGGTTTATAATTTACTGAAAAATGTAACATTAATAAACGAAAGTCAAATTCCGAAAGAAGTATGGAAAAAATCGTTTGAATTAACAAAAGACGTAGATGAAAACGATACAGCATTTATTGCATTAACAGAATTTACGGACGGAAAACTTTGGACACTTGACAAAAAACTTTCAAAAGGTTTGATAAAGAAAGGATATTCAAAGATAATAGGCACGAATGAATTAAAAGAGTTGGCTCTTGATAATAAAAAAGACAAAAAAATAATTGAAGAATAAGGCTATATCATTGTGCTGGTTGTCATTTTGTTTTTTGTGTTTTTAGGTCGCTTCGCTCCCAAAAAACACAAAAAACAAAACGCCACCAGCACATTACCGATAGCGTCAATTAAAAAAAAGAAAAACAAAACAAAAAAAGAAGAACAAAGGAAAAGAAAAAAAACAAAAAATTGTTTTTTTTATTAATTTTGATTTTTATATAAAATTGATATGCCAATATTTCAAAAATCCGTAATTCAAAAATATCTAAAAGGACTAAATACTGTTTGGTTAAATACCGCTTATGATAAATTCAAAGAAATTTTTAATTCTGAAAAAATTGAAATAATAAAAAACCTAAAAGAAGAAGAATATCAAGACGGTTTTTTGCGTGATTTATTTGTAGAAGTATTAGGATATACTCTAAAAACTGATGACAAAAATTTTGACCTCGTTAGAGAATTTAAAAATCAAACAAATAGCAAAAAAGCAGACGGTGCAATTTTAAAAGACGAAAAAGCAGTCGCTGTAATTGAATTAAAATCAACAAAAACAAAAGATTTAACAAGTATAACTTCTCAAGCATTTGATTACAAAAATAATCAACCCGGTTGCAAATATGTAATAACTTCTAATTTTCAAAAATTAAGATTTTACGTTGATTATTCAAACGAATATGAAGAATTTGATTTATTTAATCTACAAAAGTCTGATTTTAAATTACTTTATTTAATTTTACGCAAAAAAAGTATTTTCGCAAATACACCCCAAAAACTAAAAGACGAAACAAGATTTCACGAAGAGAAAATATCAAAACAACTTTATGCTGATTATTCAAATTTTAAAAATAAAATTTTTGAAAATCTTGTAAAGAACAATCCGAAAATAGAAAAATTAACACTTTTTAAAAAAACGCAAAAATTATTAGATAGATTACTTTTTATCTTTTTTGCAGAAGATTGTGGTTTGCTTCCTCCAAATTCAATTTCACGAATAATTGATAAATACGAAAAATTAAAAGACCTTGATGCTTACAAATCGCTTTATGATATTTATAAACAATATTTTGGTTTTATGAATACAGGCAGAAAAGGTAAAACTTCTGTCGATGATATTCCCGCATACAATGGTGGACTTTTTGCACCAGACGAACTTTTAGACAGTTTTATAATTGATGATAAAATCTTAAAAGCTGATTGTCTAAAAATGTCTGCTTATGATTTTAACACAGAAGTGGACGTTAATATTCTTGGACAAATTTTTGAACATTCTTTGAACGAAATTGAAGAAATGGAACAAAAACTTTCTGATAATATTTCTAAACCCAAAACAAGCAAACGAAAAAAAGACGGAGTTTTTTACACACCAAAATATATTACTCAATATATTGTAGAAAATACAATCGGCACACTTTGCACCGAAAAACGCAAAGAAATGAATATTTACGAAATTGAATTTGATAACAGTTACAGAACAAAAAAAGGTTTAAATGAAAAAGGGAAACAACTTTATAAAAAATTAAATGCCTACAAAAAATGGTTAGAAACTTTAAAAATTCTTGACCCTGCCTGTGGAAGTGGTGCATTTTTAAATCAAGCACTAATCTTTTTAATTGCAGAACACAAACTTATTGATGATTTAATTGCAGACCTTACAAAACAAAAAATTCGTTTATTTGACACTGACAAAAATATTTTAGAAGAGAACCTTTTTGGAGTTGATATAAACGAAGAAAGCGTTGAAATAGCAAAACTCTCGCTTTGGCTACGAACTGCACAAAAAGGCAGAAAACTCTCAACTTTAAACAACAACATAAAATGTGGAAATTCTTTAATTGACGACCCCGAAGTAGCTGGAGAAAAAGCGTTTAAATGGAACAAAGAATTTAAAGAAATCATGGGAAACGGTGGTTTTGACGTGGTTATAGGAAATCCGCCATATGTAAGAAATACGGAATTAGATAGAATTACAAAAAAAGAATTAGAAATAAAATATTTTTCTGCACATAAACAATATGATTTATATATTTTATTTAATGAGTTATCATTAAAAATTGTGAAAAAAAATGGATTAATCGGTTTTATTCAACCTAATAAATTTTTATCGGCAGAATACGGGATTAATATTTTAAATTTTATAAATGAAAATGCAATATTTTTAAATATTTATAATGTATCTTTGGATAAAGTTTTTAGTGATGCATCTGTTTATCCATATATTTTTATTTATAAAAAAATATCATTCAATAAAAAATTTGATGTAAAAAAAATTACAATATTTGATATATGTTCAGAAGACACATTAATAGGATTTAAAAAGGAAATAATGTCAAAAAAAATAATATCAAAAATTAATCAAAAATCAATTTCCATAAATAATATAACTGATAAAATAACAAGGGGACTTCCTAATAATAAATTTTCTTTTGTTGAAAATAGTAGTTTTGAAGCTATAAAATCAACATTTTTAAAATATTCTTATTTTTTGCCAAAATCAAAATTAAGAATTAAGTATAAAAACAATAAACTACAAAATATTAAGGAACAAGAATTTACTGATAATTTAATTTTATTACCTCGTACAACATTAAGAATAAGAGCCATTTTAAGTAATAGAAATTCACATATTTTAGATAGAATTTATTATTTTAAAACAACAAATACTGATATAAAGGACAAAACAATATTAACATTTATAAATTCAAAACTAACAACATTTTATTATAATTTTTATTATCAAAGCACTAAAATAGGTGGTGGTTATATTGATTTAAAAGGTTCTCAAATTAAAAATTTTGCAATTTTTAATCAAAAATATAATCAAACTCCATTTATAGAGAAGGCAGACAAAATGCTCGATTTAAACAAAGAATTACACACGAAATCCGAAAAATTTATAAAACGAATAAAATCAAATTTAGAAATTGAAAAATTAAGCAATAAACTAATAAAATTTTATGATTTTGATTTTAAAACGTTTATTTCAGAACTCAAAAAGAAAAAAATACAACTCACTTTTAAGAAACAAGACGAGTGGGAAGAATATTTTGACAGCTACAAAACAGAAATAAACGAATTACAAAGCCAAATAAACCAAACAGATAACGAAATTGATAAAATGGTTTACGAACTTTACGAATTAACAGACGAAGAAATTAACATAATTGAAAATTCTTTAAAATAATTAATAAATATGGCAGGAACAATTTTAATAATATTAGGAATAATATTAATCGTAGTAGGAATAGCATTATTAATAAAAGCGGATTATAAAAAAACTCTCTATAATTCTAACGCAAAAATAAAAATTGAAACCAATTTAGAAATCATAGAAAAAAATGATGAAACAGGAGAAGAGAAAATTATCAAAACATCTAAATACAAAAAAGAAATAGATTTTGAAAAAAACAGAAAAGAACAAGAAATTCAAAATTTAATTAACCTTGCCGTTGCAGATGGCGTTGTAACAAAAAATGAAAAAGAAATTATCATAAAAAAAGCTATTGAATTAAATTTGAATATAAAAGATATTGAAAATCAATTATATGCCCAATTAAAGAAAAAACAAAATAATCCAGAAACGAAACTTATTGATAAACAAAAAGAAAAAGGCGATTTATTTGAAAGTTTTGTTGTTACAAAATTTGATAAAAAATATTTTACGTTAAAAGAATGGGCTGGCGATAAATATATAAATGGAATTTATGCAGAAACAACCATTCAACCAGATTTAAAATATAGCTTCAAATTGAGAGAAATAGAAATAGAATTTGCTATTGAATGTAAATATCGTTCAAATTATTTTAAAAATGGAGTAGAATGGGCAAAAAAAAGTCAATTAAATAATTATCGCAAATTTGCCAAACAAAATAAAATTCATGTATTTGTAGCTATCGGAGTTGGTGGAACTGCCAAGCAACCTTCGGAATTATTTATTATTCCACTAAAAAATATTCAAAATACTTTTTTAAATAGAGAATTTTTAGAAAAATACAAAAAAAATAATTTACAAACAAATTTTCATTTCAATTATAAAAGTTTAAAATTAACGTAAATAATTATGAAAACGAAAGCCATAATATTAATTATCACTGGATTTATTTTTGTTAGTTTTGGATTAACGCTTAAATTTATTAATTCAAATAATAGCAAAACAGTTGATAATGAAAATCAAATAACCGATCCTACTCTATTGCAAACAGAAACAGAAAATCAAAAATATTTTAGAGAATTTATTGAAAGTAAATTTAATGATAAATATTTCACAATCAAGATATTAAGCGTAGATTACAAAAATAATGCAAATTTGCAAATAAAATATAATATCAAAGGAAATACTGGTTTATTTTATGTGCAAACTCAATGGATAGAACAGACAAACAATGAATTTATAACAATTACAAATAATGAAATAACAAATTATCAAACATATTTTAAAAATAATACCGAACCATTTTACAAAATAGTAGGAATAAATGGAAATCCAAATGACCCAAAAATGTTATATATTATTCCTGCGAGCGAAATAAATACAAATGAACTTTTATTTACAAAAATAGAAGAGTTTAAAAAACAAAAAACAAATTCAAATTTTTTCTTTGACACACAAGAAAAAATATTGCAATAAATTATCAAAATTATGTATAATTCAGGCTTTACATAAAATATAAAAAAGCAGACAAATTAATCTAATTTTGGAGATAGCTTATTAATTTGTTGTTTTCCTGCATGATGAAAAATAAGAACGCTATCATTTTCTTGGATTGCAGTGGCTTTTTCTATCGTGCAGGAATGTACGATTGGTGCGAACTTTTGACATTTTACAAATAATCTACGGAGTGCGGGAAAAAGCCACCGCAACCAAGAAGTTACCGTTATGCACAGCTAAATTTTGCTAAAAAAAAACAATTTAATAAATTTGTTCAA
>JAOZQN010000286.1 GCA_029932195.1 Bacteroidales bacterium
AATCCCAAGTTACTTTTATCTCCAATTCTCCTGATTTCAAGTTGTATTTTAAAGGATAATCTAAAATAACTTTATCTCCTTCCAATTCTAAATTACCATAATACCAATCCTTCTCTAAGTATATAGACCCCTGTGTTTCACCTTTTTGTAATGGCATTTCTGTTACTTTCAATAAACTACCTTTTTCAGAAGAGACATAGTTTGTTGTGGACTCTCCATGCTGTGCATAAACAGTAACAAAACTTAAACTCAAAATAAATACTAATACAATTGTTTTTTTCATTTTAATGATTTTTTTAATGGTTAAATAAATAATTTCATGCAAATATACATCTTTTTTTTGTATAATAACTAAACTAATGATTAATTATTTTTATTTTTGTTGCATCAAAACCATTTAAAAATTCTTTTATTTTTAATTTCTTCTTTCCTTGCAGCTGAATTTCAAGTAAATATAAAAAACCTCCTTTTACCGACACCTTTATATATTGTTTGTTATCTGTAAAAATTTCACCACTGTTTAATCTATGATTTTCTAATTCTATTTTTGATTCAAGTATTTTTAAGGTATATTTTTTATTTTTATCATCAATAATTTCCGTCCAAGCGGCTGGATATGGACTCATTCCTCGCACAAAATTATAAATTTCTATCAGTTCATTTTGCCAATTTATTTTACAAGTTTCTTTAAATATTTTTGGTGCTTCTTTTGTTGTTTCGTTTATAAGTGTATCTTGTTCTGTTTCAGAGTAACTGCCATTTTTTATTTGAGAAATAGTTTTTGATAAAAGTTTTGCTCCTACGTTCATTAATTTATCGTGCATTACTCCAGCACTGTCATTTTGCTCAATATCAACTGTTTGCTTGTCAATTATTTTACCAGTATCTATTTTCTCGTTTATAAAAAATGTTGTAACACCTGTTTGTTTTTCTCCATTTATAATTGCCCAATTTATAGGAGCAGCACCTCTGTATTGTGGTAATAATGAGCCATGTAAGTTAATTGTTCCATGTTTTGGCATAGCCCAAACAATTTTTGGCAACATTCTAAAAGCCACAACAACAAATAAATCTGCGTTCAAATCTCTAAGCTCTGAAATAAAAGTCTCGTCTTTTAAATTAGTAGGTTGCAAAAGGTTCAAGTTATTTTCAAGAGCAAAATTTTTGACATCAGAAAATTGAATTTTTCTACCTCTGCCTGCAGGTCTATCTGGTGACGTTATTACTCCAACTACTTCAAAATCAGAGTCTATTATTTTTTTTAGAGAAGCAACCGCAAACTCGGGTGTTCCCATAAATACTATTTTCATATTGTTTTGAGTTATCGTGTTTTTTGAGTTTTTGAGTTATCGTGTTTTTTGACGCTTTGCGTAACTCACAACACGACAACTCAAAAACTACATTGGTTGTAGAATAGTTGTATTTGTTGAACCTTTATATTTTTTTATTGGTTTATTTAAAATTATAGGAAAATTGCTTTCGTCCATTATCCAAACAGCAACAGAATCCATCCAACGAAAAGCTGCTTGTGGTTTTGGGTGTGCCCCATCTCCATACCTTGCAAATCCTGAATTTTGTGTTATTTTATATGATGGATAATATTTTGATTTTCCACAATATCTTAATATTAAGTTATTTATACCAGTATCATCTTTCCAGTTTGGTGGTCCTACCCAAATAAATGGCATTGTATCCATTTGTTTTACAATTCGCTTTACATAATCAGCTCTTTTTTTCTTTATATCACTAACAAACAACTCATTAGCACCAAGAACAAGGATAACATAAGTTGGCTTATAATCATTAATATAGTATCTTAATGTATCTCCTTTTCCAAACCACATTGACTGCGAACTATACCACATAACCGTTTTTATATCATGTCCGTTTTCTACGCAATAGTCTCGTACTCTCCATCTTAGCTGCTCCAACATTGAGTCTCCAATAAGTAAAATTCTTTGCGAAGAGCTGTCCATTTCTGGCTGTTCCTGTTTGTGCAAAACCACAAGCCTTGCAGAAACAGGAGTTGTGTCTCCAATAATAAATTCCTCAATAGAAGCCTTTTTTATCTCTATCCCACCAATATGTGCCTGATAATCAACAAATGAGTAGAGAGTTAAGACTCCACCCGTAATAAAAATCATTAATATAAATTGCCAAGTTTTTTTCATTAAAATTATTTTAAAGATTTAGGTAGCAAAGTTAAAAAATTCAAACAATTATCGTAATTTAACTCATAAAAATTTACTCCTATATTAATAAGTTCATAATATTTTTGCTGATTGTTTTTGTAATACTCTTCTGTTGATATTTTCCAAAAATTAGAATTTAATTTTTTGGTCAAAAACCATTTTTCTAACAAGCGGGCTACTCTACCATTTCCATCTCTAAAAGGGTGAATATGAACAAATCGCAGATGAATTAATGCCGTAAAATAAAAAATCTCTTCGTTTGTCAAGTCTTTTTTCAATAAAATTTCTATCTCATCAAAAAAGTCTTTCATATTTTGATTTACAAATTCGGGTTCTACTGCTAAATAGGCAAGTCCTGTTTTGCCAAATACACCTACCACTTCGGTTCTGTATTTGCCTTGTTTGCTTTTTATTAGAAAGGTTTTTGATAAAATTCTATGAGTTTCCAATAAATTAGATTCATTCAATTCATTTTTTTGAGCAAAATTATATGCCAAAATAAGATTTTCTATCTCTTCTATTTCCTTTCCTTGTTTAAATTTTTCTTTACTTAATTCATAATTCATATATGAATTTAGGTCAATACTATTTCCTTCAATATTAGAAGAATAGACTGCCGAAGATTTTATTTGATAGTCAAAATCAACTTCTTTTTTATTAAAATCAGCATTTTTTATCAGCAATTCTATTTCATTTCCAATAATTTTGGAATATTGATTAAAATATTTTTTATCGGTTATTTTCATAAATCAAAGAGTAAAGACTTATTTTCAGATGATAGACAGTTAAAACTCAACTTTTTTAGGCGTTTTTCACGAGTGCCAATTTCTTCGTTACTTTTGAAATTTTAAAATGCTCATTTACAGAGGTAAACTTCAATTCTATAATTTCAAAAAAGCCTTGAACTTGACACTCATGAAAAACGCCCTTTTTTAGCTCTAATCATGTGCCATTTATTTCCCGCACCTTTTAGTCTTTTTATTTGAAAATCAGCAGTTCTCATATTTTGTTTTATAATGCCTTTGGCAGAGTAAGTTACAAGTGCCGAGTTATTATTCATAGCATTAAATATTTTTGTGAAAATATCTGCCGACCACATTTCTGGTTGCGAATCGAAAGAAAACGCATCAAAGTAAACTAAATCTATCTTATTTTCAAAATTGTAGTTCAAAAAATCCGCTTTTTCTTTTTTTATACTAAAAAAGTCGCTTAAAATAACAGTCCTCCCCCACTCCACCGAATGTATTTGCTCAAAAATTTTGTGATATTTCTCATCAAAAAAAGTATGATAATTTAGTTTTGAAATAAATTTTGGCTCAACTGGATATTTTTCTACTGTTATATAGTTAACCTTAATTTTTTGTTTTTCAGTTTCAATAAAAGTCAAAAAAGCATTTAGCCCCGTTCCAAAACCAACTTCAAAAATAGTAATTTCTTTTTGATGAAAATAATTAAACCCGTTTTTAATAAAAACATGTAAAGATTCATCTATTGCCCCCGTTTCCGAATGATATGTTTGATTAAACTCCTGACTATAAATAGTTTCAGAGCCATCATTTGTTTTTTTTATCATTTTTTTGAAAAAATGTTACAAGTTGCAAGTTACAGATTACAAGTTTTGCAAAGCACTATAAACTTGAATTTTACAGATTACACAAAGCATTATTTACTTGGAATTAGCAAAAATCTGAAATATAAAACTTGCAACCTGAAACTTGCAACCTGAAACTTGCAACCTGAAACCTGAAACTTTTATAACTTTTGAGAAAATAGCCAATCAAATAAACCTTCTGTAGCATAAGCTTCGTTCCAGCAAAGATGACCAAGTTTTGGATATTCGGTATATTTTGGATTTCCACCAACATCTCTTATTGCTTCTATCATATTTCTACTTCGTGAAGTCTTAACTGCCTTATCATTAGCTCCATGAAATGCCCAAATTGGAGTTTTGTGTATTGCAAAAGCTGTATTTTCGTCGCCACCTCCACAAATTGGAATAGCGGCGGCAAAAGTATTAGGATAACGAGAAATTATATCCCAAGTTCCAAAACCTCCCATAGATAAGCCAGTTACATAAAGCCTGTCAGTATCTATCGGATATTTTTCAATTAGTTGGTCAATAATTTCCATAGTTAATTCCATTGAATATGAGGTAGTTTCTGGTTGAATATGACTATCCAAACTCCAACTAACCTCTACCCATTTTAATTCATTAGGGCATTGTGGTGCAAACACAAAACATGGATGCTCTTTTTGGAACTCATCGCTACCAAAAACTGCATCTATATAAGTTAGTTGCACATTGTTATCACATCCTCGCTCACCTGCTCCGTGCATAAATAATACAAGAGGGTATTTTTTCGTGTTTTTTTCGTAAAAGATAACATTCTCTTCTATAACATCTTGAATCGCAGTATTCAAAGCCACATCTTTGGGGACAAATAGCCTGTAAGGTAACTCTTTTGTCTCATTGCTATAAATATGTTTTTGAAACAATTCTTTCTGTGCAAACATGTTGAAACTTAATAATATAAGTAATATAAATAAAAATGTATTTTTCATAGGTTGGTTTATTAGTTCATTAGTTTTACATATTACAATTTTTTAAAGCAATTAATATAATTATAATATCTTGATTATAAGGTGCAAACTAATTATTCATTGTTCGTTGTTCATTATTCATTAAATCAATACCCTGTTTTTCCGAAAACGGTATTTATTGTTTTGAGTATAAGTATAATATCTAATTTTAGCGACCAGTTATCAATATATTCTAAATCTAATTTCATCCACTCATCAAAACTAATTTCGTTTCTGCCAGATACTTGCCAAATGCAAGTTATTCCTGGTTTCATTGATAATCGTCGGAGTTGCCATCTTTCGTATTCTACAACCTCCTGTGGCACAGGTGGACGTGCTCCCACAACAGACATATCTCCTTTTAGAACATTAAAAAATTGAGGTAATTCGTCCAGACTCGTTTTTCGTAAGAATTTGCCAATTTTCGTAATTCTTGGGTCGTCTTTTATTTTAAAGACAGGTCCATCAACTTCATTTTGAGATTCTAAATCGGCTTTTAAATCTTCGGCATTGGCAACCATTGTTCTAAATTTATATAAGAAAAATGTTCTACCTCTAATCCCAACTCTTTCTTGTCTGAAAAAAACATCACCTTTTGATGTTACTTTAATTATTATTGCAATGCCAAAAAAAACTGGCGACAAAAATAATATCGCAAAAAATGAAAATATAAAATCAAATAATTCTTTTATTTTTAAGGCAATAAAATTAGATGGTGTATTTGCAAATGTAAGAACAGGAATTTCACCAAAGTAATTAATGTGTGATTTTGAAGCTATTAGATTAAAAAAATCAGATTGTAACCTAAAAGCAACTCCAACTTCTTGGCAAGAATAAATTATTTTTCTAATTCTATTTTCATCAAAATCTTTTTTACAATAAATTAACTCATCAACTACCTGATTATCTAAAAGTTGGTTTATATTTTCATTAATTGGTAAAATTTTTATTGATGAACCAAATTTTTCAATAATCTTCTTAGAGTCAGTAATTAAGCCAGTAATTTTAAAGCCCCATTCTTTTTTAGCAATCATTTTAGAAATAAAGTTTTCCGAACTCTTATCTGCAATAATAACGATATTTTTAGTATTATAGCCTTTTTTTCTGTATTTTTTTAAAATAGAATGAATAATAATTCGTGAGATAAAAAGTGCAGAAACATCTATAATTCCAAAAATCAGTAGTGCTAACCTACTTATTGAATTAAGTTTAAGTATAAAAATAAATAAGAATAAAATAGATAAACCAATAACAACAACAACAAAATATTCTAATAAAATAAGTGAATAAGGTTTTACTCTGTGGAATGTCTGAACATTGGTGATTTTCAGGAGGATAAACCAGACCGGAATTATAAGTAAAGCAAGAATAATATACTCATTAGAATAAATAAGATTTCCTGCTACAGTAAAAATTCTAAAATAATAAGCTAATATAAAAGCGATTATAGTTATTACTACATCAAAAATATTTAAAAAATTATTAAACAACCTTTCATTTTCTCTAATCATTTCTGAATATTTTTAGAAGTCTAGTATTGAAATTACAAAAAAAAAGTCCCCACAAATTAATGTAAGGACTTTTTATGTGGGCCCACTCGGGTTTGAACCAAGGACCCCCTGATTATGAGTCAGGTGCTCTAACCAACTGAGCTATAGGCCCATTGAAAAAAGTTGTTTTTAAATAAAAAATAACCATTTCAATTAAGAATGCAAAGGTAAAAAAGAATTTATAACAAAAAAATTTTTCTATAAAATTCTTAAATCTTTTTTGTTGTGCCTTGTTACAATCTATAAGTTACAAGTTGCAGGTTAAAAGTTTAGCAAAATATTTTTAATCATAAATATCTTACAAACAATTACAAATTATTTGAGTGTGTAACATATTGGGGGAGTTTGGTTGCAAGTTACAGGTTACAGGTTTCGCAATGCGATTATAAATTGTAATTTGTTGTAATTATTTTTTGGTTTTTTCATAAAAAAACAACCATTTTTCTTTCGCTTTGCGAAACTTGCAACCTGCAACTTGTAACACTCCCTCCAATATGTTACACACTCAAATTATTTAATAATTTTTCCAAATAATGATATTCTATCCCATAAAATGATTTTATAGAATTTATTTTTTCTAAAATTTCGCTGTTATTCTTTTTTTGTGAAATTTTTGTGCCAGTTACCATCACGTTTTTTGGAGTATGCTCTGTTGAGATAAATTCAAAAACTTTTGTTTTATAACCATAAGCCTCTAATATTAAGGCTCTTATTCCATCAGTAAGAAGTTCGGCTTGTCGTTCTTTCAGTATTCCAAATTTGAGAATGGCGGCCATTTCATTTGTTAAATTTAACTGTTTTCTAATTTGTTTCTGGCAACAAGGCGCAACAATAATAAGCTCCGAATTATGCGTAATTCCTTTATAAATAGCATCATCTGTAGCCGTGTCGCAGGCATGAAGAGCGATTAGAATATCTATTCTTTTAAATTCTGATTTTTCAATAGTCCCTTGCTCAAATTTCAGATTTTTAAAACCCGATTTTTTCGCAATAACGTTACATTTATCCACTAGTTCCTGTCTAAATTCTACTCCAATAATTTCAACATCAAGGTTTAAACTATTAGTCAAAAAATCGTAGAGAGCAAAAGTTAAATAGCCTTTTCCCGACCCCATATCTACTATTCGCAAATTAGTTACTGGTTTACCTGAAGTGAACCAGTAACTTTCCTGCAACAGACTTTCTATTGTTTCCAAGTATTTATTTATTTGTCTAAATTTATCGTGTTTATCTTTTTTTATTTTTCCATTTTGAGAAATAATACCAAGTTCTTGCAAGTAAATATTATTTTGGGTAAAGATTCGTTGTTTCTTTATTCTATCATGATTTAATTTTGGGATAGCTTTAAATGTTGGTTCGGTAGTTTTTATTTTTACTTTATTATTCTTATTACTAATAAGTTGCACAGTCTCATTAGTTGAAAATAAATCTGCATTAAAGAAATCAGTCTTCAATAAATTTTGAATTAAAATAATACCTTCATTTATACCAAAATTTTTGGTAATATCCTTAGTATTATGATTATAGGCAAACGAAAGTTTTAGTTCTGTTTTTAACTCAATCAATTTTATAATAACCTTTTTTAAGTCCGACTTTTTGTCTCGTTTATTACTAATAATCAACTTAATAAGTTCTTTATTATTTGCAAAAAATTCTACTTTATCAAAAAATACATTTATCATATTTACCTAGGATTTTAAATTTATGTTTTATACCAAAAATAATAAGCAAATAAACTAACAAATAAACAAATAAACAAAAGAATGAGTAATCATTTTGTATCTTTTTTAAAAAAATATTAAATTTTCTTTTATTTTATGATAAAAATATGTTTAATTTGTTAAAAAATAAATTTTGTTTCAATCATAGTTTTATAAGTAGTTAGTCTCTGGACGGAAATAGGTAATAAGCAATCATACAGTGTGTTATCTTGTTA
>JAOZQN010000856.1 GCA_029932195.1 Bacteroidales bacterium
CAAAATTACGTTCTTGTTTTGCCTTGTTATGTATATTTTCAAAATTTTTATCAATGGCTATTCTTAAATACCAGTCTTCTACTTTTAAATAATCGTTATAGGTAATTTCTTTTTTCTGAGAATTATTATCTACAAGCTTTTTTGCAAATCCGTTTACAAGTCCAGGTTGATTAGCTGTTATTTCTGAAATTTTTTCTTTTACTTTTTGATTAAATATTTGTTTTGTTTCTTTTTCATGTTGTTCTATTAGTTCAAAAACTTCTTTATTGGTAAAATACGGAATGTTTAAATTATCAGCGATATTAAAAGGGCTTGCATTATCACTTACAACTCCGACTATATTTGAAACTCCAACCATAATAACACTATGCAAACAATGGTTATTTCTTGAATGATATAAATTCCTGATTGTGTGAAGAAATTGTCCGAATATTTTAGGATTTAAGCTTTCTATTTCATCAATAATGATTACTACTTTTTTATCTTTACAATTAGTAATCTGTTTTTCAAAATCTTTAAAAGTTTCAATAATCCAGTCAATATTTTGCTGTTCTCTTAATTCTCTACAAAATGTATCAAAAGTATCTTCAACTGAATAATCGTTAAAACCTTCAACAGAGAAAAATACAGTTTTGTAACTCTGTTTATTTAATTCGATTGCAAGTTGCCTGAAATAGGTGCTTTTTCCTGTTTGTCGTGGTGCCCAAATTGTAAAATATCTTTTTCTTTTTACAAGTTCAATGCCATCTTCTATTAACTTGATGCGTTTAATTGTATAATGTTCTTCTGGTATATTAGGACCTGATGTATTAAAGTATTTCATGTTTTTTTAGTTAGTTTTGATTTTAGTAATTAAAATCCCCAAATAAATTTTAAACAAAACCTATTTGGGAATAATATTTAATAAATTGTAGTTAATCCTGTATTATAATTACCATTTTCATTATGAGGGTCTATATCCCACGCATCATGTTTAGAAAAAGAACCATCATAAAAATAACCAAAATCGAAAGTTCCCATCTTACTTGTTTCATCATCCATCTCTGCATAATTGTCTCCTTCTGTTGAGAAATAACAGACTTGACACCCTTTGTTACTTGAACTTTCGCCTCTAAACGTATAATTATCACCGTGATAATCTGAAACATGATTGTCATAAATCCCTTTACTCCAAAGATTTCCATTCTTATCTTTGTATGTTCGTCCACTGTATTTAGTAAAATCATATTTACTTTTTGGTCCTTTATTATACTTATTCCTATTTTTATGGATTTCACTTGAACCGTTCATTGAAATTGGACTACCATTTTCATCTATGTAGAATTTTTGTAAATATTGATATAACTCTGCTTTGGATGGTAAGTAATTTTCTCTAACCATTTCTGCACTGCCATAGTTTGCAACTAACTGTTCGTAATAATTAGCTGTGCTTGTCTGAGTGGAACTTGAATTATTATCATTCGCAATATCAATCACTAATTCTGTTGCATCCTCCAAAACATCCCACCATGTTTGAGAGAATGAATAATTAATTACTGCTACTACGAGTATAAAACTAAATATTATCTTTTTCATTTGTATTAATATTAGTAAAATTAACCTACTCTTAACGATTTTCGAAACTCGTCTATTTTTTATTTATACAGGATTATTAGAATTTACATTCCTGTTTTTTGACTTTATGTTTATTATTCAAGACGGTTTTTTGTTTTTTGCACTTTCATATAAATGAATTGCCTATTTTTATCTTCGCTCTATATTGATGTATAAACATAAACGAGTTTAAACTCTTATTTATACAGGTTTATTAAAATCATTCCCTGTTACCGATTATAGTCCATTTACTCTGGTGGACTTTTGTTTTTGAAGTTGCACATATCGGTAACTTCTTGATTTTCGTTGCCTTTTTTCGCACAATGTCAATCCTTAAT
>JAOZQN010000287.1 GCA_029932195.1 Bacteroidales bacterium
TATTTTTTTAACTTTTTGATATTTAAGATGTTATAAACTCCGAAACTTCAGTTAGCTAAATCAGTAAAATACGAATTATTAAATTCATATAACTCAATATCTTTAATATTTGTTAGAAGTTCTAATCCTGAAATATATTTTCCATTTGTAGAAAAACCAATACTTAACTTTTCGATATTATCTAATTTTGAGATTAACTTAAATGTGCTTTCTTTTTCAATATACGTCATTCTCAAGTGTATTTTTTCAAATTTACAAATAGAATCAAAAAAAGCATTAAAATATTTTTCGTTAAACCCAACTTCTATATAATCAGAATTATATCTGACATGTAAATTATCGTAAATATTTTTTCTTTTTTCACTTATTTTATTTGCTGAATTAATATCAATTGGAATACATTAATTTTTTCATCGCCATTTTCACATGAAGACAATAAAAACAATGATAATAAAATATAAAATAATATATGTTTCATCTTTCAATTATGTTTATATGTTAATTTGTAAAGATAAAATTTCTTTTCGTTTATAAAAAACACCTTAAACAAAGCTATCAAATTAAAATTTATATAAAATTAAACTATATCAAAAACGTAAATATTACAAGGGCTTTTTTATTTTTTGTATAATAATCTAATATTTTTATGGAAATAGAACAAAAAATGTATCTTTACGGTATAGATAATGAAATTTAGAAGTTTCGAATTTATGAAATTTCAAAACTTCTAAACTTCTGAACTTCACAACTTAAAACAAAAAAAACATGAAAAATTTCATTTTATTATTCAGTATTGTAACTTTGATATTGAGCAGTTTTTTTCCAGAGAATAACAAAAATCTCATTCCTCTGGATACCGAAGAAGATTACAAAAAACAGTGGCAACAAGTTGATTCTCTGCTTGGTATAGGCTTACCAAAATCGGCATTAGAAGTTGTGGAAGTTATTTATAAAGATGCCAAAGCCGATGAGAACCACGACCAGATTTTAAAATCCTACGTCTATCGTTTGCGTATCCGAAATTCTTTTGAGGAATACGCTTTTGAAGATCTTATTTATGAAATGGAAGCAGACGTAAAAACCGCAAAATTTCCTAACAATGCAATTATGCACTCAATGCTTGCCGAAATGTATTGGATGTATTATCAATCAAATCGTTGGCAGATACAAGGGCGGACAAATATCCTTGATTTTGTGCCAGACGATGTGCAAACTTGGACGCTCGACAATATGGTAGATTTTTCAATTAAGCATTACACATTGTCTTTACAAAATGCAGATAGTCTGCAAAATACATCAATGAAAGTTTATAATGAAATTATTAACTGGGGAACAAAATCAGAAATTTTACGACCTACTTTATACGATTTTCTTGCTCATCGTGCTATAGATTTTTATAGTAATCCTGAAATTACTCTCACCCGTCCTGCCGATTATTTTCAGTTAAAAGAAGACTACTATTTTAAGGAATCTAATTTTTTTGCAACTCATAATGTAAAATCAAACGACACACTTTCGCTTCATTATAATGGTATAAAAATTTTACAAGACCTAATTTATTTTAGATACGAAAACAAAAACGAAACAGCTGCACTTATTGATGCAGACCTCAAAAGATTGAATTATATTTATAGATTTTCGGTAAACGACAACAAAGACGAGTTATATTTTTCTGCCCTCAAAAAAATGAAGGAAAAATATGCTGGGAAAGAAAATTATGGAGAAATTCTTTATTCACTTGCTGTTTTTTACAACGCACAGGCATCAAAGTATAATCCTGAAAATGAGGGAACTCACAAATATAAATTGTATAAAACAGAAGCAAAAAAATTGTGTGATAATATCATAAAAAAATATGCTAAAACAGAAGTTGCAGACAAAGCATTAACTCTTAAATATCAGATAGAAACACACAGTATTTCTTCTTCGGTTGAAAAAACTATTATCCCAAACAAAACTTTTGCCTGCCGTATTGATTATAAAAACATGGACAAAGTTTATTTAAAAGTTGTATCAATTGACCGAAAAAAATATAATAGCTGGGCACAAACTCTTTATGGTTATGATTTTTATAATAAATTACTTAAAAATTCAAAAGAAATTTACACAATTGAAAAAGATTTACCTAAAGACAACGATTTTAATTCTCATTCCACAGAAATTCTGATGCAAGGGATTGATATTTCCCCCTTTGGGGGCAAGGGGGCTGTTCTATATGTAGTTATAGCTGCAAACAACAAAGATTTTTCGTATGAAGAAAATATGACTTCCTATCAGGCTGTGCAGGTTTCCAATATTAGTTATGTAAATCAGGAGCAAAGCGATGGGACACAAAAAGTTTTTGTATTAAATAGAGAGACTGGTGAGCCTCTTGTAGGTGTCTCGGTGCAAGCATATTACGAAAAATATAGCTACACTCTCCGAAAATACGTTAAAAAACTTTATGGTTCTTACACTTCCGATAAAAATGGCTCTTTTAAAATTAAGACAAAACATGATACTTATTGGCTTTCGCTTGTTTTGGAAATGACTTATAAAAATGATTTTTATATTTCCGAAAATGGAATTTATATGTCTGATTATGATTATGAGTATGCAGAAGAACCTTACATTAATTTCTTTACAGACCGGGCAATTTATCGTCCTGGACAAACGGTTCATTTTAAGGGAATTGTATTACAGAAAGAAGGTATAGGAACTAAAATTATACCTAAACACAAAAATGAAGTTATTTTTTATGATGTTAACTGGCAAATAATTAGCACACAAACAGTTGAGAGCAATGAATTTGGAACTTTTAGCGGTTCGTTTGAAATTCCAACAGGACTATTGAATGGAAATATGCAAATTTATACCGAAATTGGTTCAAAATATATAAAAGTAGAAGAATACAAACGTCCAACTTTTGAGGTAAAAATGCTTCCTTTTGATGGCGATTACATTCTAAATGATAGTGTTACAGTAAAAGGAACTGCTCTTAATTATTCGGGAGCAAAACTTACCGATGCACAGGTTAAATTTCGTATTCAGCGATTGCCAATGTGGTTTGGCTGGAGGTATTACAATATGAATTTTACCACAGTAGAAATTGGAAACGGAACAGTTACAACTAACGACGACGGCGAATTTGAAATCAAATTTAAAGCTATTCCAGATTTAAGTATCAAGAAGAGCGAATTTACTGCTTTTAATTACACAATTTCGGCAGATATTACCGATATTAATGGCGAAACGCAAAGCACAAGTAAGTCTATTACAGTTGGTTACACTGGTTTAAAAGTAGATATTAATTTTCCCTCACAAATGAGCAAACAACAAGATTATCACGATGGTTGGAAAATACCAATTTCTACTCTAAATCTAAATAATCTGCCAATTGAAGCCAAAGGAGAGATAGAAATTTTTAAACTTAAAGACAACGATAAACCGCTACGAAACAGATTTTGGGCAAAACCAGAACATTATCTTTACACAGAGGCGGAATGGAAATCTCAATTTGCAGGAAATGTTTATAAAGACGAAAATAAATTTGAAAATTATGAAATAGAAAAATCTGTTTACAAAACGGACTTTAACACAGAGAAAGAGAAGTTTTTAAAAGCTAAATTTATTAAAAAATGGGACAGCGGAATTTATGTCGTAAAAATTTCGTCGCAAGATAAGTTTGGTAATAAAGTTAGCTACAAACGTTTTTTTACACTTTTTTCTGAAAAAGAAAATAATTTAGCTTATAATACAACCGATTTTTTTGCGGCAATAAATACTTTATGCGAGCCAGGCGAAACTGCTAAATTTACAATAGGTTCTGGATTAGAAAACACTAAAATTTTATATCAAATTTCGCAGGGCGATAAATTATTAAAGGAAGAATGGTTAGAGGTTAGCAATGCTCAAGAATTAATTGAAATACCTATTACAGAAGAACATAGAGGAAATATTGCTGTAAATTTCTTATTTGTGAAAAACAATCGTATGTATTCGCATTCGGCGACAGTAGTTGTGCCACATAGCGATAAAGATCTTGATATTGAATTTTCTACATTTAGAGATAAGTTATATCCTGGACAAAAAGAGGAATGGCAAATAAAAATAAAAGGTGCAAAAGGCGACAAAGTCCTTGCAGAAATGGTAGCAACTTTATACGATGCCTCGCTCGACCAATTTGCTGCAAATAGTTGGTATCAATCATTTTACAGCTCATTTTATAACGATTTATATTGGGCAAGTAGCACTTTTGGATTAAATAATTCTACCATGTTATCGGAAAATTATAATCTTTATCATTATTATACTCCACTGTATTACAACTCATTAAACTGGTATGGATTTTCTTATTATAGCTATGGAGGATATTATGGTGGTGATTATTACTGGGCAGAAGGTGAGACAATGAATGTAGCAACAGGAATTAGAACTAAAAATGGAAATGCAAGAATGAATAAGAACAAAGAAAAATCAGATCATTTTGCATACAGAGACGAAGCAATGGAAGAGAGTTTTGATGATGAAATATTAGATGGTGTTGTTGCTACGAATGTTTCTTTAGACCAACCAAAAGCACCACTGTCTCAAACTATTGCAACAGGAGAAAACATGCCTGGAAAAGATCTAAATTTTGATAATGTTCAAATTCGTGAAAATTTTAACGAAACAGCATTTTTCTATCCACACCTAAAAACTGATGAAAATGGTGATGTAATTATCTCATTTACAATACCAGAATCGCTTACAAAGTGGAAATTTATGGGATTTGCCCATACCAAAGAAATGGATTTTGGATATATCAACGAAGAGGTTGTTACACAGAAGGATTTAATGCTAATGCCAAACGCTCCTCGCTTTTTTAGAGAAGGTGATAAAATGACTTTTCCTGTTAAAATAAATAATATTTCTAAAACAGATTTTGAAGGCGAAATAAAATTAGAATTTATTGATGCCATTACAATGAAACCTGTTGATAATATTATAGTTAAATCAGAGGAAGCTCAAAAGAAATTTTCTGTAAAAGCAGATAAAAATACACTTGTAGAATGGCAAATTGAAATCCCTCACGGAATAGGACTTGTGAGCTACAAAGTGGTTGCTACAACTGGTAAATTCTCAGATGGTGAGCAAAAAGCAATTCCCGTAATGTCTAACAGAATGCTTGTTACGGAAAGTATGCCATTGCCAATCAGAGGTGCAGGAACGAAAGAATTTAAGTTCAAAAAATTGATAAATTCTAGCAAATCAAAAACTATAAAACATCACAGATATACACTTGAATTTACTTCAAATCCAGCGTGGTATGCCGTGCAGGCACTACCTTATTTGATAGAATATCCGTATGAATGTTCGGAGCAAACTTTTAGCAGATATTATGCCAACACTTTGGCGAGTCATATTGCTAACTCTTCGCCAAAAATTAAAGCAGTTTTTGATGCTTGGAAAAACACTCCAAAATCGGAGGCTTTGCTTTCAAACTTAGAAAAAAATCAGGAATTAAAAGCGGTTCTTTTGCAGGAAACTCCTTGGGTATTAAATAGTCAGGACGAAACGGAACGTAAACGTAGAATTGGTTTGCTATTTGACTTAAACACAATGGCTCGTGAGCAAAAACGTGCCTTGAAAAAACTACAACGTGAGCAAACAATCAACGGTGGTTGGGCATGGTTTAAAGGAATGCCAGAAAGCAGATATATTACGCAGTATATTGTTACAGGAATAGGACATCTTATAAATCTGAATGTTATAGATTTGAAAGATGATTACGATGTTTCGCAAATGGTTACAAAAGCGATTGGATACCTTGACAGACAAATTGTTAGAGATTATAAATGGCTCAAAAAGAATTATACAGAAAAAGAATTAGAAAAAAATCATCTTTCGCAAATAGCAATTCATTACTGTTATGGCAGGAGTTATTTTACAGATAATCAAATGAATAAAAGAACACAAGAGGCTTTTGATTATTATAAATCGCAAATGCAAAAGTATTGGCTTACAAGAAGTAAATACGAACAAGGCATGATTTCCCTCGCATTGCACAGATTCAAAGATGAGAAAATTCCAAAAATGATAATTAATTCTCTTAGAGAGCATTCTATTGAAGATGAGGAACTTGGAATGTATTGGAAAGATAATGTAGCTGGATATTATTGGTATCAAGCTCCAATTGAGACGCAAGCTATTCTAATTGAAGCATTTGACGAAGTTGCAGACGACCAAAAATCTGTTGAAAGCATGAAAGTTTGGCTTCTGAAAAATAAACAAACAAGCGACTGGAAAACTACAAAAGCAACCGTAGAGGCTGTTTACGCACTATTACTAAGAGGAATGGAAATGCTTGCCGACGACGAACTTTGCGAAGTTACAATTGGTGGCACAAAAATAGACCCAAAAACAATGGACGAAGTTCAAGTTGAGGCAGGAACTGGCTATTACAAAGTGGCTTGGACAGGAAACGAGGTAAAACCAAACATGGGAAATGTTACTGTTACAAAGAAAACCGCAGGCGTAGCCTGGGGAGCAGTTTATTGGCAATATTTTGAAGATTTAGATAAAATAACGACTCACGAAACTCCATTAAAACTTAAAAAAGAGTTATTTAAGGAAGTTATAACTGACAAAGGCGAAGTTATTGTTCCAATAAAAAATGAGGATTTAAAAGTTGGCGACAAAGTAATTGTGAGAATTGAATTGCGAGTAGATAGAGCAATGGATTACGTTCACATGAAAGACATGCGAGCATCTGGTTTTGAACCAATTAATGTTATATCTCGCTACAAATGGCAAGACGGACTTGGCTATTACGAAAGCACAAAAGATGCTTCTACCAATTTCTTTATCAGCCATTTACCAAAAGGAACATTTGTTTTTGAATATCCACTACGAGTTACACACACTGGTGATTTCTCCAACGGAATAACCACTATCCAATGTATGTATGCACCAGAATTTACTTCGCACTCGGAGGGAATTAGGGTTAAGGTTAAGAAATAGAAATAAAAAAACTTTGCCAAAGTTTTGAAGCTTTGGCAAGGTTAATATCTTATTTAATAATTGATTAGTGATTGTATAAAGAATCAAATTTACAAGAGATAGCAATTATATGTAAAACATTTGTATTTGGTCTTCTGTAAACAGCAAATGGTAAGTTATTTCCAGATGCCCTATAAATATCAAGTTTTTTAACGTCTTCTGTAATAATTTCAGGAAGATTACCAATTTTAATTTGTTTTATAGGAATTGGCTCACAACCATATCCATGTTTATCATCATTTTTAATTCCTTTAAAACCTATCTGAGATAATTTTTGTAATCTTGCTAAAAAGTTATTTAACAATTGCATATCCTCACATTTTGTGAGATTAAATTTAGGGTGTAGATATTTAAAACAAAATACTGGATAATCAAAAGTTACTGGTTCTTTTTCTACATGAGCGAGCATTTTCTTTTTCTGTCTTTCTTTTTTAGCTTCTTTATTGGCATTTCTTTTTATTGTTTTTGACATATTTTTTTATACCAGTTGTGTTTTGTAATAATCTCGCATTGCAGTAAGAGTAATTTCTTTTTTATTTTCGGTATTTATCCATGGAGCTTCTGCATGGGTAATTGTAACAAGTTTAGATGCAGAGAATTGTCCAAAATATTCAAAAACTTCGTCTATCATTTCTTTTTGAGCAACATTAAAGTTAAAATCATTTTTAATACCTTCTACAGGAATACTACTATAACCATATTTTTTAAATTTATGATAAATTTCGGGAACTACTGGTCCGTAATGCCATGCTTCAATTCTTTCTGCAAAAAGAGGTGTTTCGTATTTAGCATAAAAAAATGCTTGACAATAATAAAGTAATTTTTGTAATTTTAAATTACTCAATAATTCGCCAAATTCTTCTTCGCTTGCTTTTAAAATAAGGTAATTAGCTATTGTTTCTGCAGAGTGTGTCATTGTTTATAATTTTCAAGTAAATATTATTACAAATATACAATTTTTTCAGGAATATATCTTAAAATTGAACAACAAAGTTAAGATATTATAAATAACTATCCAAATTTTTTATTTAGACATCCACTATGAGTAACACACACAGACGATTTATCAAACAAAATAACTATGTATGTACCAGAATTTACTTCGCACTCGGAGGGAATTAGATACTGTGTTAAAAACCAAATTTATTTTAAATTATTTTTATATTTTT
>JAOZQN010000288.1 GCA_029932195.1 Bacteroidales bacterium
TTTTTAATAATTTTCCTAATTTTTAGAGAAAATAAAAATCATCATGTAGAGTAAGTTTTCAAGTAAATTAGGTCATGTGACTTTTATAAAATCTCTTAATGAGGGTTTCTTTTTCCAAAAATTAAACTTCCAACTCGAACCATTGTGCTTCCACTTTCAATTGCAATTTTATAATCGCCAGACATTCCCATAGAAAGTTCTTTGAAATTTTTATCGTTTTTAAAAAAACTGCTTTTTATTTTTTCAAAAGCATTTTTTAATTTATCAAATTCAATTTTAATTTTTTCTTTTTCAGGTGTATTTGTCGCCATTCCCATTAATCCAATTATTTTTATATTTTCTAAATTATTAAAATCATCTGATGATAGTAAATTTTCAATCTCTTCAAAAGATAGACCAAATTTACTTTTTTCTTTTGCTATATAAATTTGTAACAAACAATTTATTATTCTTTCGTTTTGTTTTGCTCGTTTATTAATTTCTTTCAATAATTTTAGGCTATCTACGGAATGGATAAGATTTATAAAAGGTGCAATATATTTCACCTTATTGGTTTGAAGATGTCCAATCATGTGCCATTCAATGTCTAGGGGAAATTTTTCGTGTTTTTCTCGTAACTCTTGGACTTTATTTTCACCAAAAATTCGTTGTCCTCCGTCGTAGGCTTCTTGTATTAATTCGTAAGGTTGTCTTTTAGATACAGGAATTACTGTTATGTTTTTTGATAACTGTTTCTTTATTTTTTGTATGTTTTCTGAAATAGACATATTGGTTTATTTGTTTATTGGTTTATTCGGATACCTACGTAAAGTTGGATAATTTTACGTTGGTAGCCAACTTTTTTATTTTTTTTCAAAACTTCATAAGTTCATTATTTCAAAACTTAAAAAACAAAAGTAATATAATTTTATTCTTTTAGATAAAAAAAGATTATTTTTTCTTAATTTATGTTCATAACTATGTATAAATAAATATTTAAGCAAATAAATGTAAGCACTGCATTACAAAAATCATTTTTTAAAGTAAAGTTTGTTTGTAATTTAATATTAGGTAGTTAGCTTTAAGTTGTTGATAGTCAGTTTAATATTTTTTTTAAACTTTTTTATTAAAAATAAAGACTTGTAAATGACAATTTTATAAGGTTTTTTGAAAAACCAAGTAAAAAAAATTTTTTTTATAAACTTTTTTTGCACAATTTTACACTGTGTTTGACACGAAATTCATCTGATTAACTGTTTTCTTGGCTTTTACACCTATAAAATTATAATATTTTATATCAGTTACAAAAATAATAATTTTTGATTGTTTTATAAGAATAATCACCAGTCAAAAAAACGAAAAAGTCAAAAAAAAGGTGTTTTTAACGAGTGTCAAGTTCAAGGTTTTTTAAAATTTTAAAATTTCAAAAGTAACAACGAAATTGGCACTCATGAAAAAACGCCAAAAAAAATATAAATAGAAAAATCGTAAATAAAAAAAGGGGGAACAAAATATGACGCAAAAATATGAAATAATTTGGAAAAAATGTTTACAAATAATAAAAGATAATATTCCGAGAGAATCTTACAATACATGGTTTCGTCCTATCGTGCCATTAAAATTGGAAAATTATGTTTTAACAATTCAAGTTCCAAGTGCTTTTTTCTACGAGTTTTTAGAAGAGCATTATTTAGACTTACTCAAAAAAACACTAAGAGTAGTTTTGGGACACGAAGCAAGGCTTGAATATAAAATAATTGTAGATAATAGTAACTATACTAATTCTTCAAAAAAGAAATCGTATAAAATTCCAGGACAAACCAATGTTTTGCCAACCAATAGACCAATGGCAATAACGGGGCAGCAAATAAAAAATCCATTTGTAATTCCAGGAATAAAAAAAGTTCAGATAGATCCACAACTAAATGCAACAAAATCTTTTGAAAATTTTATCGAAGGAGAATGCAATCGTCTTGGGCGTTCTGCAGGAATTACTATTGCCAAAAATCCTGGCACAACTTCGTTCAATCCACTAATGTTGCACAGTCAACCAGGACTTGGAAAAACACATCTCGCACAAGCAATTGGAATTAGAATAAAAGAGCAATATCCTGATAAAGTGGTGCTTTACGTTTCTGCAAATCGTTTTCAGACACAATTTACTGATGCCGTTAGAAAAAATAATATTAATAATTTTACGCATTTTTATCAAATGGTAGATGTGCTTATTCTTGATGATGTTCAGGAATTTATGGGTAAAACAGGAACGCAAAAAACATTTTTTCATATTTTTAATCAACTTCACCAGGCGGGCAAACAGTTAATTCTTACTGCAGATCGTCCGCCAGTAGATTTGGACGGACTAAACGAACGACTTTTATCTCGTTTCAAGTGGGGACTTACTGCTGAGCTACAAATGCCAGAATTTGAAACTCGTTTGGCAATACTTCGCAAAAAAGCATACAACGATGGTATAGAACTTCCCGAAAGTGTGCTGAAATATATTGCCACAAACGTTACAACAAGCGTAAGAGAATTAGAAGGTGCATTAGTCTCATTATTAGCACAATCTACTTTAAATAATCAAGAAATAACACTGAAACTTGCACAAAAAATACTCTCTAAAATTATCAAAAGAAAGCAAAAAGATATTTCTATAACTTATATTCAAAAAGTTGTTTGCGATTATTTTAAAATAGAACCAAAAGTTTTGAAAGCAAAAACTCGCAAAAGAGAAATTGTGCAAGCACGACAAATAGCAATGTATTTTTCTAAAAATTATACTAATTCATCGTTATCTACAATTGGTTCGGAAATAGGTGGCAAAGACCATTCAACCGTTTTACATTCTTACCGAACTGTTAGAAATTTACTGGAAACAGATTCAAATTTCAAAAATTTTGTAGAAGATATAGACCGACAATTAAAATATTAATTATATCGGTTTTGTGTTAAGTTGTCTCTTGATTTATAGTGGTTTAGTAATGAAACAATAAAACAACTTAACAATAAAAGAAACAGCTTTATCATTTTCAAAGACGATTTTTTATAAATCGTCTTTTTTATTTGCAAAAAAAATATATCTTTGTAGGTTCGTATGTTATTTGCAATTCTTGGTTATAGAAAATATTAAACAATTAAATTTTAAGTAGTTAAGTAAAGATTAAATAATAACTTCGGTTTTTAACTTGTTCTTTTATTCATTTTCTTCACTTTTAAAAGTTCATAAATAGCCCGCTATTATTGAATTTTAAAAGCTTTAAAATAAATAATATAACTGCGTCAAAAATCCGAATTTATTTTTTAAACTTTACTAACATATAAAAATATTTTATAATGAATTAATTATAAGGCGAAAGCTAACTAAAAACTAAATACTAAAAACTAAATACTTATTTAATGAGCTTTTTAAACAAAATAATAGGAAGATTTATTGGCAATAAGTCTAATAAAGATATTCAAACAATAATGCCAATTGTTGCTGAAATAAATTTAGAATTTGATAAATTAAATAAAATATCAAACGACGAATTAAGAGCAAAAACGGAAGAGTTAAAGTTGCAAATTCGTGAACATCTGCGAGCAGAAAATGCTGAAATAGAACAATTAAAAGAAGAGTCGGAAAAAGATGAAATAAGTTTTGAGGAAAAAGAAAAACTGTATGAGAAGATTGATAAAATAGAAAAAGAAGTTGTTAAAAAAACAGCAGAAAAATTAGATGAAATATTACCAATTGCTTTTGCTATTGTTAAAGAAACTGCAAGACGTTTTAAAGAAAATGAAACACTTGAAGTTACTGCAACAGAGTTAGATAAAAATTTATCAATAGATAGAGACAATATAAATATTGAAGGCGAAAAAGCTATTTATCTGAACAAATGGCTTGCTGGTGGTACCGAAACCGTTTGGGCAATGCTTCATTACGATGTTCAGCTTGTTGGTGGAATTGTTATGCACCAAGGCAAAATTGCGGAAATGGCAACAGGTGAAGGAAAAACTCTATCTGCCACTTTACCAATGTTTTTAAATGCCTTGTCAGGAAAAGGTTCGCATCTTGTAACTGTAAATACCTACCTTGCAACACGTGATGCTGAGTGGATGGGACCAATATATCAATTTCATGGCTTAACTGTTGATTGTATTGATAATCATCAGCCAAATTCTGATGATAGAAGAAAGGCATATAGAGCGGATATAACCTACGGAACAAACAACGAGTATGGTTTTGACTACCTAAGAGATAACATGGCAATTATGCCAGACGACTTGGTTCAGCGAGGGCATAATTATGTGATTGTAGATGAGGTGGACTCCGTTTTAATTGATGAGGCAAGAACGCCACTGATTATTTCGGGACCAACTCCAAAAAGCGACCAATCTGATTTGTTTAATACAATGAAACCCAGAGTTGTAAGCCTTTATAATGAGCAAAAAAAGCATGTAGCAAAGATATTGGCAGAAGCCAAGAAAAAAATAGCCGCAGGCGATAAAAAAGAAGGAGGAATTTTACTTTTGAGAGCTTTTAAAGGGTTGCCAAAAAGTAGAGGGATAATTAAATACCTCAGTGAGACGGGAATAAGAACGATTATGCAGAAAACTGAAAATATTTATCTGCAAGAAAATGCAAAAAGAATGCCCGAAATTACAGATGATTTATTTTTCATAATTGAAGAAAAACAAAACTCTGTTGAGCTAACCGACAAAGGAATAGACTTGCTTACAGGCTCTTCGGAAGACCCAAAATTCTTTATTATGCCAGATATTGGTTCTGAAATTGCTGATATTGAAAAGTCTGAAATGACACCAAAAGAAAAAAACGAAACAACAGATGAGCTACTTGCCGATCATGCTGTAAAATCGGAAAGAATACATACTATAAATCAGATAGTTAAGGCATATACTATGTTTGAAAAAGACATAGATTATGTTATTATGGAAAATAAAGTTAAAATTGTAGATGAGCAAACAGGTCGTGTGCTTGATGGTAGGCGATATTCTGATGGGCTTCACCAAGCGATTGAGGCTAAGGAGAATGTGAAAATTGAGGCATCTACTCAAACTTTTGCAACCGTAACTTTGCAAAACTATTTTAGAATGTATAACAAGCTTTCTGGAATGACAGGAACTGCTGAAACAGAGGCAGGTGAATTTTGGGATATTTATAAGCTTGATGTTGTGGTAATACCTACTAACAAGCCAATTATAAGAAACGATGAAGAGGATTTTATTTATAAAACTACACGAGAAAAATATAATGCAGTAATAAATGATATAGAAAAATTAACAAAGCAAGGTCGCCCTGTTTTGGTGGGAACAACTTCTGTTGAAATTTCAGAATTACTTGGTAAAATGCTGGTTCGCAAGAATATAAAGCATAGTGTTTTGAATGCAAAATTGCACCAGAAAGAGGCTGATATTGTGGCACAAGCAGGTTTAAGAAGCTCTGTTACAATAGCTACCAATATGGCTGGTCGTGGAACGGATATTAAATTAAGTAAAGAAGTTATTGATGCAGGGGGACTTGCAATTCTCGGCACAGCACGGCACGATTCAAGACGTGTGGATAGGCAGTTACGTGGTCGTTCGGGAAGACAGGGAGATCCAGGTTCGTCGCAATTTTATGTGTCGTTGGAGGACGATTTAATGCGTATGTTTGGCTCGGAAAGAATTGCTAAAGTTATGGACTTTATGAAGTTAGATGAAGGTGAGGTTATCCAACACAAAATGATTTCTAATGCCGTTGAAAAAGCACAGAAAAAAGTTGAGGAAAATAACTTTGGTATTCGTAAGAATCTACTTGAATATGATGATGTTATGAATGCTCAAAGAGAGGTTGTTTACAAAAAAAGAAGACACGCACTTTACGGAGAACGAATTGAATTAGAAATTGGAAATATGTTCTACGATGTTGCCGATGATATTGTTAATAAATATTATGAATATTCTGATTTTGAGGGTTTTAGTTTTGAATTAAGAAAAACAATGTCGTTGGAGTCGCCAGTAAATGATAAAGAATTTATCAAATTAAATCAAACAGAAATTGTAAATAGAGTTCATGAAGTTGCTCTTGAGTCTTTCAAACGAAAGATTACTACCATAAGAGACAAGGTAAATCCTTTTATCAAAGACGTTTACGAAAAACCAAATCAAATAAAATATGTAATAGTTCCTATTTCTGATGGAACACGAATTTTTCAGGTGAGAGTAAACTTGGAAGATGCCTATAAATCAGAGAGTAGAGAGGTTGTTAAGGCTTACGAAAAATCTGTAATGTTGGTTACAATTGACGATATTTGGAAAGGACATTTGCGAGAATTAGATGATTTACGACAAGCAGTTCGTAGTGCTTCTTATGAGCAAAAAGACCCTTTACTTGTCTATAAATTAGAATCTTTTCAGTTATTTAAGACCATGGTTGGTGAGAATAATGAAAAGGTTATTGCAACTTTACAAAAAACACATATTCCTATCCAAGATTCAAGTCAAATTAAGCAAGCACAGGCTCGCAGAAAGGTTAATTATGGCAAATTGAATACCAAAAAAGATGATTTTGAAGGTGGAGCAGCTGGTGCACCAAAAGCCGAAAAACAACAAAAACAAAAAATTAGAACAACTAAAAAAGTAGGCAGAAACGATAATTGTCCTTGCGGAAGTGGTAAAAAATACAAACACTGTCACGGACGTAAAGAATTGGCTTAACAGTTTGTGAAGTAGGGTATTAATCTAAAATATTATGAAAATAAATTTCAAAAAAGCAGTTTTAATACTCTCAATTCTAATAGGATTAGGAAATTATTCGTTTTCACAAGACATACATAATCAGGAAGATAACAATTTGAAAAGTAATGTTACTTCGTATGTTATTAGAAATGTTATTGGTTTTGTTCCATCAAATGCAAATGTAATAAATGGTTGGGCTATTGGTTACTTAGATTTATCATCTCATAAGGCAGTAAAAATAAATGGAATTTATACTAATATTGGACCTTTACAATTAATTTCGTCTGTGTTTATGATTCCAAGATACATCGGGTTAATTTTTGGAGGTGATATGCCTAGATTTCATACTGATAATAATAATATTTATGGTAATTTTGTAGATAAGGATACAATAATTTCTAATCAGGTTGTTAATGGTCTTGCTTTTAGCATATTAGATATTTCTGATTATGCAAAAATTAATGGCTTAAATTTTAGTGTTATATCTAATTTCACGAATAAAACTAATGGTATTGCTATTGCTGGAATAATGAATTTAAACATTAAATTTAATGGATTAATGATTGGAACGGTTAATTTTGCAGAGAAAGGAAATGGTGTTCAAATTGGGCTAATAAATAACTGTGGAGACTTAAATGGGGTTCAGATTGGTCTGATAAATAAAAGCAGAAAAAGAGTGCTTCCTATTATCAATTTTTGATTTGTATTATAAGGGCACTTCTAAAAACTCAAAAATCAAGGCTTTCAAAATTATTAAAGTTTGAATTTACTCCTGTAAATGAGTATTTTAATAGTTTTGTATAACGCAGAGTTTTGGGTTTATAGGAGTGCCCATAAAAGAATCCTTTCACTGTAATTTATTTGTGTTACACTAAGAATAATTAAAAAATCTAAAAACATGAGAGAATTTAATACATCGGGACCAAATATCCCCAGCCGACATTATACCGTAGAACGTAAAGACTTAATTAGCAAAGGGATTAATTTAGTTGAAAAAGAAAGATATTTTACAATTTGGGCACCACGACAAACAGGTAAAAGCACTTATTTCAGACAATTAGCAGAAGAATTAGAAAAACAGAACTATAAAGTTGCTCATATAAACTTTGAGAATTTTAAAACCGAAAAAATACAAACTTTTATAAAACGTATCAAACGAAATGTAAACGAATTTTGGAATACAAATTACGATTTTGAAACAATTCCTGAATTTTTTGAACTAATAGAAACCCAAAAACAGGGAAAATGTGTTTTAATAATAGACGAAGTCGAAGGAATAAATCAAGAATATTTTGGCACTTTTCTACACTCAATAAGAAATGTCTATCATTCTCGTGAAAAACATTGCTTAAAAAGCGTAATTTTGGTTGGAGTTTCAAATATTGTAGGTGTTGTGAGTGATAATGCATCTCCATTTAATATCACTGATAATCTGAGAGTTCCATATTTTACAGATAAAGAAGTTTTTGAAC
>JAOZQN010000857.1 GCA_029932195.1 Bacteroidales bacterium
ACGATAAATTAAGAGAAGTATCAAATTTGGGAAATAAATCATCAATAATATTTATCGAAGCAAACGATTTTCCTGATGCTTACCAATTTAGAGGACAATACACAATTTCGGGAGAACAAATAAACCTAAAAACAAACATCTTCCAAAATCAAAAACTAATAGAAACAATAGAAATATCTGGCGAAAAATCTAATATTTCAGACTTATCAAAACAATTGATTAACAAAAGTTTAGAAATAATAAATAAGTTTCAATGATTTTCTGTCTCAAAGTATCTATTGTAGTTGTTTCATTGTGGAGACAAGACAAGGCATGCCTTGTCTCTACGATCTCTTTTATCTTTTTAAGAGAATAGTGCCTGTTTTTACTTCTCCATCTTCATATTTTAGAACATACCAATATATGTCTGATGGTAAATCAATATTATTCTTTCTGCCGTCCCAACCTTCTGGTATTTCGTGAGTTGTGTAACTTATTAGTGTGCTTCCATTTTTGTCAAGTATTATTACGTCATAATTTCTATTTGATGGGTCAAATATTTTCCAAGTGTCGTTTATGCCGTCGCCATTTGGAGTAAATGCGTTTGGAATAACTATTTGTTGTTCTGCAAAAAACACCCTAATGCTATCATAAGCATAACAATTTCCTTCCGATACGGTTAAAGAATAAACATTTTCTTCTGAAACAATAATGCTATTGGTGGTTTCTTCGGTTGGATACCAAAAATATGTAACATTTTCGTTAAATGTTCCTGCACTTAGTGTTACACTCTCTCCTTCTATTATTTCAATTTCTGTGTCCAAATCTACAATTGGAGTTTTAATAATAGTTAATAAAAGCTCATCTGAATAAATACAATTTACATCTTGATTACAAACTTTGCATCTATAAATGGTATTTTGCATATCTATTGTAGCATCAATTATTTGCATAGTTGCTGTTCCTGTATTTGCGTAATCATTATTATCGGATAAGTCCGTCCAAGTAGTTCCGTCTGTGCTTATTTGCCACTGAAATGTTTCAATATAGTCGCCGTTTACATATAATAAAATATTTTTTGTTCCTTCACAGGTATCTATCTGACTTTCTGGTTGGGTATTTATTATTGGAAATTCGGTATAAAGAGTAATTGTAGATATATAATCTCGATAAAAACCACCTGTTCCAGAAACACTTGATTTTTCTGCTCTAACTCGGTAATAATAAGTTGCTCCTGAGGTAAGTCCTGTAATGTCTTGTGATGTTACATTGCCAACATTTAACCCCTCGTATCCAGAAACAAAAGTGCTAAAATCTGTAATTTCGGATATATCAAGGATATAGTTTTCTACAATACCTATTTCTGGTGCATACCAATTTGCTGTAAAACCATCTTGCGAGATGCCCAAAGCTTCCATAGGAATGGGAACAACCATTGCATAACTTTCTGTCCAGTCGGAATTGTCCATGCTTACGAGAGTTCCTGTGTTATATCCCTTTAAATCAGTTAGAACAGCTCCATCGGTAGCATTAAATTGATAATATGTTGCTAAATTTGAAGCTCCTGATATGTCATAAATTTCGTTATACATATTTGTTTGTATCTCCGATTCTGTTCTTGCTTCATACCATATTCTCATCTCATCAATTTGTCCATTAAAATAATTACCAGACTGGGTTGTAAAAGTCGCTCCTATTATTAGTTCGTCGCTTTGTATTGTCCAGTCTTGTTGTGGAGTGCGAGAGTTTTTAAAGCTACCATTTACATAAAATTTTTCGGTAGTTCCATCGTAAGTTCCAGATAAATGAACCCAAGTATTTGTGGGTAAAAAATACTCTGTGTTCCAGTCATCGTTCCAATGTCCCAGAAAAATAAGACCAGTATTTCTTACTCCAGACCTCAAAAATTTCACTAGTCAAACTGGACATTTTAGTTATTTCATATTT
>JAOZQN010000289.1 GCA_029932195.1 Bacteroidales bacterium
TAAAAAAAATTAAAATTTTATTAGAAAATAAGTAGAATGCAACAGCCCTGCAGTTTATGCGGGTCAATGGTAATTGAATCTGCTTGGCTGAAAGCGTTGAATGCTTTGTGAAGTTCTGGATCGTTCCACTTAACGTCAAAGTGTTTTTCTATTTTTTCACCGTTTTCGCGAATAAAGAAATTTGAACTCTTATGAACTTTGGGAGTAGTAATATATTCGCTGTTTTTGTTACAGAAAATAGTTCGGATATATCCACCCCAAGCTGCATCTACATGCACCCAAAAGGATTTATTTTCCGACTTTTCGTAATCATTTCGTATTTTCATGATGTCGTGAATCGGATCAACAGCTCCTGTTTCCGTAGTACCAGCAATTCCGATTACAGCAGCAACGTATTGATTTGATTTTAAAGAATTTATTTCTTCACGAAGTTTATCCGTATTCATCCGGAATTTATTATTCACTTGTATGGATTTTACGGCATTAGAACCGTAACCGAGCAAGTTTGCCGCTTTTTTAAGGCTGTAATGTGCAGTTGAAGTTGCAAAAATAACTGGTTCTATGTTCATTGCGTTTGCAATTTTATAAAAACCGTTATTGTTTACGTTAAAATCTGATGCTTCATAATGTTTATTTATATCTGTAATTACTTTTTCTGGAACCATTTCAAGGTCGTTTATCATAAACCGAGCAAGTTCCCGAAGAATAGAAATTGATGTATCTGGATTTAGCGAAATTAAATCTCTGTGTGAGAAATCGGTAATTAATGTTTTTTCGTCATTTTTGGAGTTTGGTGTATTTATTTTGAATTTATACTGCTTTTCTTTGCAGTATTCCATTGCAATTATTGGATTAAACTGTGCTGCTCTTGCTGCCCATAGTGCTTCTATATTTGCAACTGTTCCTCCAGAACAAATATGTGTCCATGAAGTTTCTGGATTATAGCCCAGCATTTTAGCTATCATTTTTCCTACTTCAATTTCCAGCGGAACCGTAATCGGAGCAGCTTCTTCGGAAACATTATTCGGATTATAAAGCATTGCTGCAAAATAACCCATTACTCCAGGAAGAGCAACTTCTGAGTTCATGTGAGCAATATACCGTGGCGAATAAAACGGAGAATGATTCTTGAGTTTATAAAGAATTGTATTCAGATTAGCTTCAAAATCATCAAACCATTGTTCACCCTGTCTTTTTTTTACATTACCAAGAAAAACAGGATCTTCCGGAAAATAATTTCGTCGCCAATGCACATAATCATTAAAAATAAGATTCAACATTTCCGACCATTTGCCAGAGTGTTCTGCTTTTGGTCCAAGGAACCAACTCAATTGGTCTTTTCTTTTGTCTTTCATAAGATTTTTTTGTAAGTTTTTTCAAAATATAAATTAGAGCACTACTAAAAACCCCAAGTGCCTAACCCAGACAAGCTGGAAAAGTTTTGAAATTTTTAAATTATGAAGTTTTGAATAATATTATGCCAAAAAAAACAACGATTTCAGGATTAAGATACTAACGGCATGTTATACAAAATTATTAAAATGCTCATTTACAGAAGTAAGTAGTTGGTTAAAAGCAATTAACAGAAGAACCTGAACTAAAATAACTCTAATTGGTTTGGTATTTTAATTTTGGTTATAGGTTTGTAGTTATCAAAAAGATTGTATTTTTTTCTTAATGAGAATATTTTTTCATACAAACCCTCTCCATATTCTTTGCTTGGCGATGAGGAATTTTCATATAAATTAATAAATTCTCGTGCTTTTTCAGGAAAATTTTGTCTTACTATTTCAAAAAAATCTGCTTTTACTCTCAAATTTCTCAAATGCAATGGATACGAAATAATGCTATCTACTTTTGATTTTTTAGATAATTCAAATATCTGGTCTAACTCTTCGTAACTATCTGAAATATAAGGAATAATTGGCATGTTTAATACCGAAACAGAACGACAAATTCCAGAAAACTTCTCAAGCAATTCTATACGTTTTGAAGGACTTGTAGCATTGGGTTCAAATATTTTTGCGTTTTTTTCGTCAAAACAACTTATACTCACAGCAATATCAACATCGGTAACTTTTGATAGTTGTTTTATTAGCTCAAAATCTCGTAGAATTAAATCCGATTTTGTGGAAAGAAATATAGGAACTCTGTATTTTTTAAAAATTTTAAGAATTTTTGGCATCAACAAATACTTCTTTTCCAAATGTTGGTAAGCATCTGTAACTCCCCCGATTTTAATCTGCTCCTTCTTTTTTTTCTTTTTATTTAACTCAATATCAAGACGCTCTGCGGCATTCGTTTTTACAATAATATCTCTAAAAAAGTTATCTAAATCAAGGTAAAAATGAGAGTATTGTGCAAAACAATATTTACAACCAATTGTGCAACCACGATAAGGATTGAGGTCGTGCAAAACAGGAAAAGCCTTGTTGTGCTTGTGAATTACCGTTTTAGCAAATATTTCTTTTACCACAATTTTGATTTACGATTAATGAATTAGGCCTTCTAAACGCCGACAGGTCTTGCAGACGCTGGCGGGTTTATTCAAATATCTAATTTACGTTCTAAGTAGCAAAACTATTTTTTTTTCATAAGATTTTTCCTTTTATCACCTCTGGTTTTTGGTTTTTTATAGACCTTCATTTTTTTAAGATACGAACCACCTTGATTCGTTTTTTTATTTTTATCTTTTTTCTCGTGAAAAGCTGCACCTTTTGTTTTTTCTACTTTATGACTGGTATTCAGCTCTTTTTGTCGTGGACGTTCTTCGGGGATTAACTCAGGATTAATTTCTACCTCTTCGGGGAAGTCAAGTTCTGGAATTTCGTAAGCCATCAAATTTTCTATTTGCCTTTTAGATTTTTCCTCTTTTATAGTATAAAAAAGTATAGATTTTCCTTCTTCTTCGGCACGTCCTGTTCGTCCTATTCGGTGCATATAGTTTTCGGGATAATCGGGTGTGTCAAAGTTAATTACATGCGAAATCTTATCCAAATCCAGACCACGAGCCATTATGTCTGTGGCAACTAAAATTCTATTTTTACCCTCATTAAAATGTTTAATAGAACGTATCCTATAATTTTGGCTTTTATTGGAATGAATTATTCCCATTTCGGAGTCATATTTTTCCTCTAATTCTTCAAATAACTTATCTGCAAGTCTTTTGCTTGGGGTAAATACCAAAACTTTAGAATACTCTTCGCTGTCGTCCAACAAATATGATAATAAATTTACTTTTGTATAAAAATTTCGCACCTGATAACATTTTTGCGAAATATTATCCAAAGGCGTGCCACTCACAGCAATAGAGATTTTTTGAGGAACAGTAAAAGAACTGTTTATCATATCATCAATTTCTTCTGTCATTGTTGCAGAAAACATGATATTTTGTCGTTTTTTTGGCAGAAATTCAAAAATATTAGATAATTGAAACCGAAATCCGAGGTCTAACATTACATCTACTTCATCAATAACTAATTTTCTGACAGTTTTTAATTTCAAAACTTTTGTTAAAGCCAAGTCGTAGAGTCGTCCGGGAGTTGCCACAATAATATCTATGTGTTCCTGAACCGCTCTTTTTTGTGTGTTGATATTTGTGCCACCATAAACTCCAAGAATTTTTACATTCATATATTTTGCAAGAAGTTTCGCTTGCTCAACAACTTGCAAAACAAGCTCACGCGTAGGCACAAGAATTAGCACCTTTGGTGTAGTTTCCGTTGTGTATTTTAGCTCTCGCAAAATTGGGAGCAAATAAGCAAAAGTTTTACCTGTTCCTGTTTGTGCAATTCCTACCATATCTTTCCCCGAAAGGATTACCGAAAAAGATTTTTCCTGTATCGGGGTTGGTTTAGCAAGTTCTAAATCTGAAATTGCATTGCGTAAAGGATTTGTTAATTTTAACTCGTTAAAAGTGTTCATTTTTAGTTAATTATTATTTTATTCTTGTTGTTTATATATTGATATTTGAACTTTTATCAATCCCTAAAAAAGGTTGATATTCCAAAGTCCCATCACAAAAATTATTACAAAATAGATTATTGTGTGTCCTACAATTATGGCGGCAACAAATTTGGTAATATTAAAATTGAGAGTTCCTGAAACATAGGAAATTAAATCCGAAGGAACTACTGGTAAAAAAGACCAAACAAGTAGAATTGCAACTCCATATTTATTCATTTTTTCTTTGATAAAATCTATTTTTTTAGGATATTTTTTTTCAAAAAAACTGTCAAATCCAAGAAAATCTGAAAAATAATAAATCATTGTAGAAGAGGCTGTTATTCCAAAAACAGATGCTATCAAGAGCATCACATAACTGTCTGGAAATAAAAGAGTCCCTGCAATCAACAGAGTCATATTCGGCAAAAGTGTTAGTCCTCGCAAAACACCAATTATTGTATATACCAGTAATAAATGTCCCTCATATTTTGAAAGCATTAAAGCAAGATTTTCTGCTTTAAAAAACTCTGGATTAAATAAATAATATCCCCAAATAAACGCCAACAGTAAAAGCCATAAAATAAGAGCTATTCTTTTAAAAATTTTAGGATTCATTTGTGTTATTGAGTTGTCGGGTTGTTAGTTTTTGAGTTATCGAGTTGTTGGTTATCGAGTTATTAGTTTTTGAGTTATCGTGTTGTGAATTGTCGTGTTTTTATCGCATTGCGGAACTAACCACACGATAACTCGATAACTAAAGAACACGATAACTAGAGAACACGTCCCACAGCACTATTCCTGCACTTACAGAAATATTAAACGAATGTTTTGTGCCAAATTGTGGTATTTCAATACACATATCGCTCATGTTTACAATGTTTTGTGATACTCCTTTTACTTCGTGCCCAAAAATAAAGGCGTATTTTTTTTTGCTATCAATTTTAAAATTTTGTAATTCTATGCTGTCTTTTGCTTGCTCAATTGAAACAATTGTGTAACCCTTATTTTTCAAGTCATTTATAGCCTCTTCTGTTGTAGCAAAATACTGCCAATCAACTGATTCAGTAGCACCAAGTGCTGTTTTACGAATGTCGTTGTGAGGAGGTTTTGCGGTTATTCCACACAAATAAATAGCCTCTACCAAAAAAGCATCGCTAGTTCGGAAAATAGAACCAATATTATTCATACTTCTCACATTATCAAGAACTACAATAAATGGTGTTTTCTTTGAATCCTTAAAATCTGATACCGATTTTCTATTTAATTCGCTATTTTTTAATTTTTTCATATTCTTTTCTTTAGTTGCAAGTTGCAGGTTACAAGTTGCAAGTTTCGCAAAGCGATGTAAAATTCTAAATTTTGAACTTGCACCTGTAACTCGCAACCTGAAACTTGCAACTAAATTTTATGCAAAAATAGAAAAAAAATTCAATTTTTAATTTTTAATTTTTAATTTTGTAAAAAATATAATACTAAAGGGCACTCCTAAAAACTCAAAAATCAAGGCTTTCAAAATTCTTAAAGTTTGAGTTTACTCCTGTAAATGAGCATTTTACAAATTTTGTATAACGCAGAGTTTTGGGTTTTTAGGAGTGCCCTAAAAAGAATATAAAACCTTACTTTGTAACAATTCAAAGAAATGAAAAATAATAAATATATAGTTATAATTTTGCTGTTTTTATTTGCCTGTAAAACAGAGCCAAAACCAACCCAAAACCACTTGCGTAGCATGTATATTTGGACAGCAAAAACAAATTTTTCATCCAAAGAAGGTCAGTTTTTTATAGATAATAATATAAAAAACATATATATTCGTTTTTTTGATGTAGATTGGAATTCTTTGCACGGAGAAGTGCCTATTTCCGAACTCAAATTTAACGGTTTTATTTCTGAAAAAATAAATGTTATTCCAGTAGTTTTTATTAAAAATGAAGTCTTTAAAAATATAGATAGTGCAGATATTAAGGAGTTTGCAAATAAATTACATTATAAGATTGATACTATTTTTTCATCAAATTTTAAGAAAAGGCATAAAATAAACGAAATTCAACTTGACTGCGACTGGACAGAAACAACAAAAGACAAATATTTTGAACTCATAAAACAATTAAAAAATAAATTTGAAGGTATCGATATTTCAGTAACAATTCGTTTGCATCAGATTAAATATCAGGCAAAAACAGGTGTGCCACCTGCCAACAAAGGTGTGCTGATGTATTACAATATGGGCGATTTTTTAGACCCACAAGAGCCAAATTCTATCTTAAACAATAAAATAGGGAAGCAATATGTTAATGAAGAATCGGAATATCCATTAGAGCTAAGTCTTGCTCTACCAGCATATTCGTGGAGTCTGTGGTATAAATGGGGAGAGTTTGAAAAAATAATATCAGATATAAATTCTAATAATATTGATAAATTTAACTTCCTATGTTTGATAGAAGACAACAAGCAAAATAAATTTTATGAAGTAACAAAAGACACCGTTTTTAATCAAAAATATTTCCGACATGGAGATATTATTAAGTTAGAATTAATTAGTTTAAAAGAAATCGAAAAAGCAAAAGAAATTTGTAAATCTCTATTAAACAACAATTCCGAAATAATACTATTTAGCTATTCTTCCGAAAACTCTCTTTTAACAAATGACACAACATTAACTAAAATCTATAAATGAATCCACTCCGAAAAACAGCTTTTTGCCAAATTCGACGTTGGATACAAATTTTAAAAACCTCATAACCAAAAACTTTTTTTATGTTTACAACACTTTTTTATATAATAATTGCAATATTAGCTTTTGAATTTATTTTTTCAAACTACCTAAGTTATTTAAACTCGAGCAAAAGAAGTTCTACACTTCCACCAGAGCTTGAAGGAATTTACGATAAGGAAAAATATGCAAAATCGCAAGAATACGGGAAAACAAATACTCGTTTTTCTTATATCACAAGTGCATTTTCGTTTGTGCTTATTATGTTAATGTTTTTTCTCGGAGGCTTTGCATACATTGATGGTATTGCCAGAGAAATAACAGATAATCAGATACTTATTGCAATGATTTTCTTTGGAATACTCATGCTTGCCAACGATATTATAAGCACTCCTTTTGATATTTATTCTACATTTGTGATTGAAGAAAAATTTGGCTTTAACAAAACAACAGTAAAAACCTATATTTTGGATAAAGCAAAAGGTTATCTTTTGGGAGGAATAATTGGTGGCGGGATGATGGCTCTAATTATCTGGTTTTATACGCTTACGCAAGAAATGTTTTGGCTTTACACTTGGGGAGCAGTTTCTGTATTCTCTATTTTTATGCTAATGTTTTATTCCAATTTAATTGTGCCTTTGTTCAACAAACAGACTCCCCTACCCGATGGCAATCTCCGTTCGGATATTGAAGTTTTCAGTAATAAAGTTGGTTTTACACTCAAAAATATTTTTCAGATAGATGGTTCAAAACGTTCTACAAAAGCAAATGCTTATTTTACTGGTTTGGGAGCAAAAAAAAGAATTGTGCTTTACGATACTCTTATTAATGATATGGAAACCAAAGAAATAGTTGCCGTTTTAGCACACGAAGTTGGACATTATAAAAAGAAACACAGCCTACAAGGAATGGTAATTTCTATTTTGCAAACAGGAATAATACTTTTTGTTTTTTCGCTCTTTGTTAGTAATCCTGCATTTTCGCAAGCACTTGGCGTAGAGGCAGCAAGTTTTCATATTGCACTTATTTCTTTTGGAATTTTATACAGTCCTATTTCCACAGTTACCAGTCTGTTTATGAATATGTTATCTCGTAAAAACGAATACGAAGCAGATAAATTTGCAAACGACAATTACGATGGTGAAGAACTAATATCTGCTCTCAAAAAACTATCTGTGAATAATTTAAGCAATCTTACACCTCACCCTTTTTATGTCTTCATCTATTATTCTCACCCTCCACTACTTAGCAGGATAAAAGCTATACAAGATAAATAAAATGTTTTTTTATAATAAAATACAATTATAGCTTATATTAACTCATCTCAAAAAAAATCAGGAAACATGAAAAGTATATTTTGTAGATATTTATGAAACTAAAAAATAATGGCTCACATTGAAAATGTTCAGGAGGAGTAATTACGCACCATATCAAAAAGGTAGAAATTACTCTAAATTTTACAACCCGTATGCTCTACAATGATGTGAAATGTTT
>JAOZQN010000858.1 GCA_029932195.1 Bacteroidales bacterium
TAAAAAATAAAACATTGATTTACATCTTTTTATCAACTCCGAAACTTTAGTTTATAATATTTCCAAATTCACCATTATATTTAGTGCTTCCAATTGGATTTGCATCTGCTATGCCAGTAATAGTTCCTATTATGTTAATTTTTTCTATATCTTTATCTTCTTTACCACTTAAATAATTATTTAATGAACTCAGCATTCCAATAATGGTGTTGTCTACAAATAATATTTTATAAACACCCGTGTCAAAAGATATTCTTTTTTTAATCATAGCTACTTCAAATAAAATTTCCAAATTTTGTCCTTTATTCCCAGAACGATTAATTTGAAATTTTGGTTTATATTCAATTATTTCAGTCTCAGTTAGTCCATAGCTAAGATAAGTGTCTTTATTGGCGTTATAAATACTTTCATATACTATTAATAAATCTTGATGCTTTTCTAAATAATTTATAGCAATACTGTCAATTTTTTGAGAAGAAACAAGTTTTGGTATTATAATTATCACTGCTATTGTAAATAATTTAATTATTGATTTCATATTTAATTTGATTATTGTGTTTGTAAATTACCGCTATCGCACAAATCATTGTGAGCCGTGCGGGTTGTAAAGTAACTCGTTTTTTTTGACTATTCCAAATTAAAACGACTTTGTTTTTTTTAAATTATAGATTTACTTACAAACGTAAGGATAATACTTTAAGTAATAAAGAAATATAAAAAAAGAAAACTAAATATTTTACATTATCCCCCTCAATTTTTCAATGTGAGCCGCTTTCGCTTGACAATAAGCATATTACAAAATAAAAAACATCGTTTTTATTTCTCCATCTACTTAGCTGAACAAATAAAAATGACACTTCTTTATTTTGTATATTCCTGTATTTCAAACGTTCACAAAATTATTCATTATTAATTATTCATTGTTCATTACTTTAATATAAACCAGATTGTTTTTTAACATAAATGGTATCTTTTTTCTTAAATTTATTTGCAATTGCTCCTAAAATCCCTTCGTGCCGTCCTATTACGAGCGAGCCATCTGTTTTTAGATTATCGTGAAAAAATTCAAATATTTTATTTTGCAAATCATGGTTAAAATATATTAATACATTACGACACATAATTATATCAAAATCAGTTTCAAATAAATCTTTATGGTTTACTAAATCATGCTTTAAAAAAGTAGGTTTTTCAGTTAAAAAAGATTTTATTTTTATAGAATCTCGTCTCTTATTTACATCAATATAGTCCGAAAATTCCAATTTTTTCATTTTTGCTGGTAAGTCTTTTAGAGCAGTATTGTAGTTTTCAATATATTCAGAAATATCTCTATACTTATATTTTCCAGAACGAGCTACATTAAGCACATCTTCGTTAATATCAGAGGCATAGACTTCTACCTTATCAAATAAATTAAGATGGTGCATTAAAATTAGAAGTGAATAGACTTCTTGCCCAGTAGAACAGCCAGCGTGCCAAATTTTTATTTTCTTATTACTTTTGTAATAATTTTCTATAATAGTCGTAAAAACTTGCCACATTTGTGGGTCTCTAAAAAGTTCGGTTGTGTTTACTGTTATCTCTTTAACAATTTCTTCTAAATACTTATCATTTTTATTGATTTTTTTAATTAGAGCAAAAACATCAAAATTATTGTCTGTCAGTATCTTATCTATTCTTCTGGTAAACGATTTGACTGAATAATTACTAAAATCGTAAGTAGATTTTTGTTTTACTGCATCAATGAATAGGTCAACGTCTTTTTGTGTTACTGCCATCAGATTTTATATTTAGTGTAGTGAAGATATTATTAGTTAGTGGGCATTCCTAAAAACCCCAAGTGCCTAACGGCATGTTATACAAAATTGTTAAAATGCTCATTTACAGGAGTAAACTCAAACTTTAAGAATTTTGAAAGCCTTG